>URYP01000038.1 GCA_900552115.1 uncultured Oscillospiraceae bacterium
CCCCTAGTGGAATAGTGGCGGCGGATGTATTCTCATGGGAGATGGTCTAGCTGTCCACTGGGGGCGTCCTCTAGCTTGCGGGCGCTAAAACAATTCTCAACCTTACCCATCATGTTAAGTAAAAACCGCCTGTGAAAGCTTTCACAGGCGGTTTTGATGATTATGCATTTAACATTTCTGTCAGCCAAACATACCGTTTTGAATATTGTCAGTAATCGGTATCAATAAACGGCTGTGATTTCGGTTACATCCGCTTGAGTGGTGTACCCAATGGTGACCTTTGTGCCTTTTTCCCAGAAGGGGATGACATTCTGCTTCACCTTGACGGATACCACGTATTTTTTCTGCTCTGTATCGGTCAGGTAATAATAACTGGTACCGTCAATAGAGGCGCTGCGGATCGAGTCAATGGTGATGTCCTTTTTCTGAGTCTGTACCGGCTCCTCCGGTTTCTCTTTGTCGCCGCTGCCGGACCCGGATCCAAACTGCTCCATATAATTGGCGGCTGCCGCCTCGATTCCCTTGGAGGTATCGGTCACCACCACTTTCTGGTAGTCCACCACGTCGACAAAAGCGTACATTTTCACCAGCGCGGAGTTGTCTTTTAAGGACATCAGGTAGGTGGGCCGATCGTTGAGGTTGATCAGCAGCGGGAAAGAAGCGGTATACTTCATTTGCTGCACCTGTCCTTCCGCACTGGCCATGGCGGAATACTCCTCCGCGCCCGACACCTCGTAAAACACGGTGTCTTTGGTACGCAGGTTACAGAGAATAAAGCCGATGATGGACTGATCGGACGCGACCGATGTAATGCCGGTGTACATATACACGTCGTCCTTCATAACGGTGTAATTGTATCCCCGCGTGGTGACCACCACGTTTTTCTGGCCAAACATGGAGTTCCAGAACCCGTTGATATACTGGCCCCAGTTGTCCACCTGCTCCACGATTAGATTGCTGGGATACACCTGATCGACCCAGGTCGGCACATCACCTACGGCATACTTGGTGGATTCGCCGGTGATCGGGTCCAGAATCACAACGCCGGATACATCCTGCCGCAGGCCCACGCCCACATATTTCAGGGTAGGAACGATCCAGTAGGGGTGACCTTCGTTATCGATCTCAAAATTGGCGTCACCAAAAATCGTGGCGGGATACCGGAACCGCAGCTTACGCTCCAGATTCTCGAAGAACATGGCAGAGGGCATGTAGCGCATACCCTGCTCCAGCTTCACCAGCTCAGCGGCGCCGGTGACGGAGTTGACTTTGATGTATCCCTTGATGCCCTCCGACCGGTTGGTAAAGTATTTAATCCAGTCCGCGTACTCCAGCGGGGTCACGCGGGTGATTTCATTTTTAAAGTTAATTTGCGTATACAGGTCGGACACTGTAAACTGAGATACCCATTCGGTCATCTGCCCCATAACACGGTCTCCGAGTTTTTCGCTGGAATCTTTATCCAACAGGGGAATTTGGGAAAAATCCACCTGCTTGACGTCCTCGGTAAAGTTGCCGTCCTCCTCAATGGCAATGCGGTTGTGATAAGCGCCCGCATTGAACAGGGGAGACTGGATGATGTTGACCACCAGGATAACGCCGGCCACGGCGAGTGCGCAGCCAATGGCGATCTTGCCGCCTTTTCCCAGTTTTTTTCGCGGACTGGCCGTCGGGAAGGGGCTGTCCTTCTTGCCGCTGGCCGATGAAAGGATAGCGGCCATGTTTCCCAGACGGTTCTGGCCAAAGAACAACGTGATAACGAAAAATACCGCGACCATAAAGAGATATTTCCAAAAAGCGGGATCGGTGGGATTGAGGGCCGGCAGGCTGACATAAAACAGCACGAATGCCCACAGCACCGTCGCCAAAATACGCCAGATCCAGGTTTTGTAAGTTTTCATTGATGCGCCTCCTTTTATACAAATTAGTATGCCACATCCGTCCAGAAATGGCAAGCTATTCCTCGGAATTGACAAAGCAAAAGACAAAAAATGATTCGTTTGCAATTTATGACTGGCTTCTGGCAAAATTTGAATGGACATACCGCACAAGTTTTTGATATACTGAACATGAAATATGGCGCTTTCTCCGGATTCGACGGAAGAGGCCATACTTTGTGACTGTGGATAGGAGGAAAAAGCGATGAGTCAAAAGAAAAGCAGAGTCCGGCGCGCTTTATCTTTGCTTTCGGTGGCCGCTCTGACGGTAGGCTGTGTCGGCCTGCAGATGCCCACCGCCGAGACGAAAGATGAAACAACGTATCCTTTTCAGGATACGTCCCTGTCGTTTGAGGAACGGGCGGCGGATATCGTGTCCCGCCTGACGCTGGAGGAGAAGGTTGCCCAGATCGGCAACAACAACCCTGCGATCGCCCGCCTGGGCATTTCCAAATATGATTATTGGAAAGAGGGCCTGCACGGCGTTGCCAACCTGGGCGAGGGGCAGACCGCCACGTCTTTCCCCTATTCCATCGCCATGGCGGCGACATGGGATAAGGACCTGATGAACGAAGTGGGCACAGCGATTTCAGACGAAGCCCGCGGCTATAACAACCAAGGCCTGCGCGGCTTGTCTTATTGGTCGCCCACTATCAACCTGGCCCGCGATCCCCGCTGGGGCCGCAATCACGAATCCTATGGCGAGGACGTGTTCCTCACCAGCGCCTTGGGATCCGAGTTTGTCAACGGCTACCAGGGCAATGGGGAAAACAAATACCTCAAAGTGATTTCCACCCTGAAGCATTACGCGGCCAATAACAGTGAATACAATCGCCACAACGGTACGTCCGACGCTACGGAGACGTATCTGCGGGAGTATTACACCCGAACCTTTAAAAACATCGTGCAGGAGACCGGCATCAATCAGGTGATGAGCTCCTATAACCGGATCAACGGCACCCCGGCGTCGGCCAACACCTGGCTGCTCGATACCCTGCTGCGTAAGACCTTTGGTTTCCGCGGCTATGTGGTGTCCGACTGCGGCGCCATCAAAAATATGACGGACGACCACAAATGGACTCCGGAGGGCGCGGATCATTCCGTCACCTACGAGGAGGCCACCATGTATGGCCTGACCGCCGGCTGCGACATGGACTGCGGCAGCGTCTATCCGCAGAACGCGCTCAGCGCGGTCAAGAGCGGCATCCTGTCCGAAGACGTGATCGACCGCTCCCTGCTGCGTATCTTTACGGCGCGTATGAAGACCGGTGAATTTGACCCGGCAGAAGACGTTCCTTACCGCAGCGAGGAGTATTCCTATAAAAACCAGGTCGAAAGCGAGGAGCATGTGCAGCTCGCGGAGGATTCGGCCGATCAAACCATCGTACTGCTCAAAAACGAGAAGGCAGCGGCGGCCGATAAGGCGCCTATTCTGCCTCTTGATCCGGAAAAATCCCAGAAAGTCGTTATGGTGGGCAATCTGGCCAGCCAGAATCTGCTGGGCGGCTATTCCGGTACCCCCTCCAAAGAAAACCTGTCGACCCCCCTGCAGGGCGTGGAAAATCTTCTGGGCCATGAGGTTACCTATATTAACGGCGGCACCTCTTCGACCGGCGGGTATGTCTGCAATTCCCGCAATGTCAAGCTGATTAAAGAGGGCGGACAGGAACTGGTGCTGGCCCCCACCGACATTGATAAAACCAATAAATGCCGGGTGGAGAATAACACCAACGTGGGTTATATCGAGCCCAACGCCTATGTGATGTACAAAGATGTGGATATTACCAAGACCAAGACCATCGCCATTGAAACCTCCGGCGGCGGCGACACCCTGCAGGGTACGGTGGAAATCCATATTGATTCCCCGGACGGCATGCTGCTCACCAAGATCGCCATTTCTCAGACGGGTGGCTGGGGCAACTACCAGTATTTCCAGAATACGGTCGACAGCCTGGGCGGCTATGAAACCAAGGACCTGTATGTCGTGTTCACCCCCGAATCCGACGTGGAGAAGGAAGTGACCTTTACCGCAGAAGAAGAAAAAGCGATTAAGGAAGCCGACGTGGTCATTGCCTGCATTGGTTCGCAGGGCGGCGACTCCTCCGAGGGCCACGACCGTTCCACCATTGAAATGCCCCGCAGCCAGGATGTCATGGTGAAATCGCTGGCTAAGCTGAATCCGCGGACCGTCGCGTACATTCAGTCGGTGGGCGTTCTTGAGATTGACGAGTTTAAGGACAGTGTCCCGGCCATCCTGTGGACCTGCTACAATGGGCAGGCGCAGGGCAACGCCATCGCGCGGGTTCTCTTCGGCCAGCGCAATCCCGGCGCTAAGCTGCCCTTTACCTGGTATTCCAAGGATTCCCAGCTGCCGACCATCGACGATTACAATCTGTACGATGAGAGCTATTCGAACGGTGGCTGGACCTATCAGTACTTTACAGGGGATGTCGATTATCCCTTTGGCTATGGCCTGAGCTATTCCTCTTTTGCCTACAGCAATCTGAAGACCAGTGCCGGAACATCTGTACAGATGGGCGATGTAAACGGCCGAGACGGTGTCACGGCGGAGGATGCCCTGATGGCATTGCAGGCCGCTACCAAAAAGATTACCCTGACGGCCGCGCAGGAAAAACTTGCGGACGTGAACGGTAAAGACGGCGTTACAGCGGAAGATGCGCTGATGATTCTGCAGGCTGCCACCAAAAAGATCACGCTGCCGGTCATCGGCGATGGATCGTCGGTTACGCCGAACGATACCGTTACCATGTCGGTGGATGTGAAAAATACCAGTGCGGTAGACGGTGAAGAAGTCGTACAGCTGTATCTGTCGACGCCGGGCGCCAATGGAATAACGCGTCCCTTCAAGCAGCTCAAAGCGTTTGAAAAAGTGGCGCTGAAAGCGGGCGAAAGCAAAACCGTTACCCTGACAGTGGATATGAAGGACTGCTATTTCTGGAGCGAAGAGGAGCAGAAGAACGTCTACGATAATGGTACCTACACTTTCTTCGTCGGCCCCTCCAGCGATGAGGAAAGCGGCCTGGCCGGTTCCTTTACGGTCGCCGGCGAGTTCAAACCCGAACTGTCGGTTGTTACCGCCAAACAGGACAAAGTCGTGCTCAACGCGGCCCGGCCGGATAAAGTGCTGACTACGGAGCTGACCGCGGCGCTGAGCGATGATTCTTTCTATGACCTGTCGGCCGGCAAGGCCACGGTTAAATATGAAAGCAATCGTCCAGAGGTGGCCAAAGTGGACGCCAAAGGCGTTGTGACCCCGGTTGGTGAAGGCGTGGCGACGATCACCGTGTCGGTGACCATCGACGGCGTGACCAAGACCGACAGCTTCGCTGTAGCCGTCATCAACGAACTCAAGATCGATGAAATCCTGCTGGACGGCGAAAAAATGGAGATTTTTGAGCCGGGTGTGACCGAATACTATTATCCGGTAGACGGCGACAAAGCGCCGGTCGTTTCGGTTCCCGATGTCGGCGATCAGGTAAAGGTGGAGATTACGCAAGCCGCCTCCGTTACGGGTACGGCTACCGTCAAGGTGTCCTATGGGACCGACAGCATAACCTATACCATCCACTTTAAACCCAGCAGCACCGACTATGTCGTGGCCCGGTTTGGCGCGGCGGACGGCCGGTATACCGCCTCCAAGGCTGCACTGGGCACCGGTTCCTGGAAGACGGTGGACGGCAGCCAGCCGGTCGATACGACTTCGCATTTCCGCCGTGATCTGTACCTAAACATGACCATTGTGCTGACTAATGGGGAAGAGGGCCTCAGCGATACGGAGGCTTTCAAAAGCGGCTATGTCAAGCTGAGTTCCAGCGATGTTAACGGTAAGGAAAACAGCCGCGGCTGGAGCATAGGTTCGCTTAAGCTGCAATCCGGCGTCAATCACGTCAGTATTCCGCTGAGCCGAATGAGCGAGATTACCGAAACCGGCAGCATCGACTGGACCAAAATTAACCGCTTCAATATATATATTGACTCTGTGAACAAATACGAGGGCCCGTTTACCATGCTTCTTGAGGATGTTATGATTGTGGATACCCGCTTTGAGGGAACCCGCCAACATCTGCAGGCGCTGGTGGACGAGAATATCTCGCAGGACGATTATACCCCGGCTACCTATGCGGAATACAATAAAGCCAAACAGGCTGCTCAGACCGTGCTGAGCAATCCGTCCGCGACGGCCCAGGCCATCGAGAAAGCAATCGACGATCTGCTGGCCGCCAAGGAACAGCTCGAGCGCAAGGTGGATAAAACCGCTCTGAAGGAAGCCATTGAAAAACCGGTCGACGAGGGCCTGTACACTGCGGACAGCGTTGCCCGTTACAAGACGGTTCTGGAAGAGGCCAAAAAGGTATTGAACAACGACAATGCCACCCAGAAAGAGGTGGATACGGCGCTGCAGAATTTGAACACGGCGCGCAGCAAGCTGAAGAAACCGAATACCGAACCGGTTTTAGGTACGTTCAACCGATTTAATAAGGAATACTCCGCGCAGGCGGGCAATTGGAATTATGGCAGCACACTTTACGCCGACTGGACAACGGCGGAAAACGCGCCGATCGACCTGGACGGCGACCGTACCGGCCTGTATCTCATCATAAATATGTCGTTTAAAGCGCCGGAGGGTACCGATCTCAGCAAGTGCTGGGAAAGCGCGACCATCAAGCTGCGCTCGACTGAGAAAAACGGTGAGAACAACTACGGCTGGGTACTGAAGCCGAACAGCCCGGAAGTCAAGGCGACCGCTACTCCCGGAGAGTATAAAATTGCCATCCCGTTGACCAAAGAGATGGATAATACAAAGGGCACGATGGATTGGGGCGCGGTGGAAAAGGTCATTACCACCACTGTGATCAACAGCGTAGGCGATTATCGCGTGTTGGCCGGCAAATCTGACCTGACCATGACGCTGGCAGATACCAAGATTGTGGACAGCGCCATCTTTGACCTGAACGGCTGGTTTAAGTAACCGGTCGCAAGCCGTAGCAAATCCAATATTCTCAGAAAAGGCGCAGCTTTCGCTGCGCCTTTTCCTTATGCTCTTATACGAAAACACCCGAACAGGATTAAAAACAGGAAGAAAAAATAAAAAAAGAGGAAGACGGCATCTGTTTCCTGTGCTATACTGATTGTACAAATATTTGCCAGTACATGCTGAAAAACCAGCAAATATGGGAAGAGGCGGGAACAATGAAGAAAAGAGGGATATCCATGGCGGCAAGCATGGCCATTTTGGCGGTTTCGGTTCCAATGGGACAAGCCGCAGCGTCCGTGAGTGCGGAAAGTCTTCCGGCAGATCCCGTTCCGTTGCAGACGTGGTATACCCAGCCCGCCCCTATGACAGCGGACGGCTGGGAGCAGCAGGCGACCCAGCTTGGAAACGGCCTGATCGGGGCGATGGTGTTCGGCGGTGTGTCCCGGGAAAAAATTCAGGTCAATGAAAAATCCATCTGGTCGGGCGGGCCGGGGGCGGATCCCAATTTTAACTATGGCATCCAGACCGATTCGGATAAAGCCAAAGCGGCGCTGAACGAATTGCGATCTATTCTTCAAAAACACGCCACAAAATTTACCGAGACCCAGAAGGCGTATATCGACGGCAGCGGCAAACTGGTTACCGGCAATTACAGTTATGGCAAGGACGCGGCCCGGATTGCCGAACTGGAGAAAGAGCTGTACGGCGACCGGTCGACTTACGGCAGTTATCAGACATTGGGAGATATCTACCTGAGCGATCCGTCGGGAAACGACGATTATACCGACTATAAACGGTCGCTCGACCTGCGCCGGGGTGTCGCAACGATTGCGTATCGGCAAAACGGCGTCGCCTATACGCGGGAGTATTTTGTCAGTTATCCCGGTAATGTCATGGTGATGAAACTGACGGCGGATACGCCCGGCGCGCTAAACCGGGATATAACGCTGGACAGTGTCCAGCCGCAGAAATCCATTGTCAGCGACGTGGTGGAAAACACCATCACCATGTCTGGCCGGCCATCAGACCACGATGAAAACGGTGAGATTTTCACCCAGCAGGTAAAAGTGGTGGCCAAGGGCGGATCGGTGGTCACCATCGGCGGGAAATCCTGCGTGCGGAACGCGGATGAAGTGCTGGTGTACATGACCGCCGGCACAAATTATGTTATGCGTTTTCAGGAAAGCGACCCGGTGTTCAGCGACGAAGATCCTCTGGTCGCCGTAGAAGAGCGGATCGCGGCAGCGGTCAAAGCGGGATACGATGGCCTGTTGAAGGCGCATTTGGAGGATTATCAAGCCCTGTTTGGGGCCATGGATTTGAACCTGGGTGTGACGGCTATGCCGGATAAACCCACCGACGAGCTGTTGGCGGCGTATGGTGGCCGTACCGATACCCCCAACACCGCCGAAGAGGACCGGTATCTGGAAAACCTGTATTACCAGTTCGGGCGCTATCTGCTGATAGCCAGTTCACGCGAAGGCAGCCTGCCCGCCAACCTGCAGGGAATCTGGGCCAAGGATTTGAACAATCCCTGGAGTGCGGATTATCACGCCAACATCAACATCCAGATGAATTACTGGCTGGCAGAGCAGACCAACCTGTCCGCCTGCCACCAGCCCATGATCGATTATGTGAATTCGCTGGTGTTTATGGGGGAGAAAATGGCGCAGTATTATTATGCGCGCCCCGACGGCGGCGACGTGCGCGGATGGGCGGTCAACGTGGGCTGCAACGCTTGGAATCACATCGCCTCCAACGATACGGAAATCGGATTTGTCCCCACGCCTGCCGCCTGGATGTGCCAGGATATCTGGGAGTATTACCAGTTTAATCAGGATAAGGCCTTTTTGGCGGAAAATTTTGATACCCTGTTGGGGGCGGCGCTCTTTTGGGTGGATAACCTGTGGACGGATGAGCGGGATGGCAAGCTGGTGGTCAACCCCTCCTATTCGCCCGAGCACGGCGGCCTGTCCCTTGGCACGACTTTCGACCAGGGCGTCGTTTGGGAAATTTTTAACGAGGTGATCCAGGCCGCCGAGGTGTTGGGAAAAACCTCAAAAGAAATCGACGAGATCAAAGCCGCGCAGTCGCAGCTTTCCGGCCCGCAGATTGGGCTGGGCGGCCAGTTCATGGAGTGGAAAGACGAAACCACGCAGGATGTCACCGGCGACGGCGGGCACCGGCATGTCAACCACCTGTTTATGCTGCACCCCGGCAACCAGATTGTAGCCGGCCGCAGTGAACAGGAGGATGCCTATATAGACGCGATGGTTAAGACGCTGGAAACCCGCGGCGACGGCGGTACCGGCTGGAGCAAGGCATGGAAAATCAACTTCTGGGCCCGCTTGCGGGACGGCGACCACGCGCACACCATGGTGTCTCAGCTATTAAAAGAGTCCACGGCGGAAAACCTGTTTGACCTGCACCCGCCGTTCCAGATCGACGGCAACTTCGGCGGAACCGCCGGTATGACGGAAATGCTGCTGCAAAGCCAAGGTGACGCGATCGAACTGCTGGCGGCCCTGCCGCAGACGTGGGATAACGGTACGGTCACCGGCCTAAAAGCCCGTGGCAATGTGGAAGTGGATATGACCTGGAACCATCACACGCTGCGAAAATCCGTGCTGCGTCCCGGAACCGATGGGGAGCTTACGATCCGAGGAACCGATCTATCCACGGCGAAGCTGACCAATGCCGCTGGAAAATCCGTGGCGTATACGGTCAAGGACAAGGATACCATCGTTTTCTCCGCCAAAGCGGGGGAGAGCTATACCCTGCAGGGTATGACGGACGTGGAAGGGACCGAGCAGGCTCTGCAGTCGCTGCGGGATCTGATTGAGGAAACGCAGGCGGCTTTGGACAGCAAAAAACCGACCGACCCGATGTATAATGCCAAAGCCAATCTGGACCTTCGGGAAGCGATCGATCGGGCCGACGCGGTGCTTCAAAGCGCCGATGCGGACAAATTCGCTTATCTGGACGCAGCGGATGCTTTGCAAACGGCATATGATGTGTTCCTTGCCGCCTATGATCTGGAGATCAGCCTGTCTTCGAAAAGCGGTATTTATACCGGTCCGAAAAAAGTCGGCATACGAAACGATAATCCCATGATTTCCATCCGTTACACACTGGACGGTTCCGTCCCCACGGCGGAGGCGGCTTTGTACGGCGGCGACATTCTTCTGCCCTATGGGTTCTCCCGCCTGCGCGCCGCGGCTTTCTATCAGGGAAAGCGGGTGGGCTCTGTCGCCGCGGCTGATTATTTGGTATCCGCGGCCACCAATCTGGCTGTGGGCGCCGCGGCTAAAGACGAAAGCAATCAGACCATCAGCGGCTTCCCCGTATCCAGCATGGTGGATGGCAAAACCGATACGCGTTGGGCCACCACCCAGAATGGCAAACTGATCAGCACACTTAATTTTAATAAAACGATAACCTTTGATATGCTCACGCTGGATGAATTTACATTGGACGAAGAGGCGAACCGTACCCAGTCGTATATGCTCGAATACTGGGACGGCACGAAATGGGTGGAGGGGGTTAAATCCGACACGCTGGACGACGCCTCCCAAATGATCGTTGACAACGATCCGCAGCACCCCACTGCCCACGCCTACAAAGCGGCGGTGTTCCCAGCGATCACCGCTTCCAAAGTGCGGCTGACTACCACTGGCAACCAGATCAGCATCTGGGAATTCGGCTTGTATAACACACAGGAAGCCGGGGATACGGCCCTTCTGCGAACCTATACGGAGGAATGTGCGGCACTGGACTTGGCAAATTACGAGCAAACTCAGGCGTTTGAAGCGGCTTTGGATGCTGCGGAGAAGCTGCTGAAAGGAGCCGCACCCACCCAGACGGCCTTGGCTGCCGCTTATAACGCGTTGGTGTCCGGACGCGCCGCCATGATTGCCAAAGAAAAACCCGTGATGATTCCCGGCGATGTCAACGGCAATGGGTCCGTTACCGCGGAAGACGCGCTGCTGGCATTGCAGGCGGCCACCAAAAAGGTGACGCTGACAGACATCCAGAAGCGCGCGGCGGATGTGGACGGGAAGGATGGAGTGACGGCCGCGGACGCGCTGATGATCCTGCAGGCGGCTACCCATAAAATCGATTTGGGCGACGGCAGCGGCACGACGACATCTTCCACGTCTTCTTCCTCTTCTTCGTCGTCCACCAAACCTACGCAGCCGCAGCCGGAGGTAACCAAAGAGGAGCTGCAGGCTGAAATGAACCGGGCGGTCGATACCGGCAAATATACGGAAATGAGTGTGAAAACCTATCTGTCCGTCATGGAAACCTGCCGGACTGTCTGCGGAATGGAGGCCTCCCAGGTGACGCCAGACCATTACCGTATGGCGCTGGAGGCGCTGAGGGAAGCCAAAGCGAATCTGGTGGAAAAGCCCCAGTCCAACTGGGTGGGTTCCTTTTCGGGGCTGGGCAGCACGTTTGGTCCGCTCGCCAGCGAGGATATCCTGTACGCGGACTGGACGTATGCGGATCAGAATTCGATCGACCTGTCGGCCTACGGCGACCGGGCACAGCTGCGGCTCCAGTTTACGGTCACCTTCCAGTCCGACGATCCGGCGGTCAACCCGGCGGATATTTGGAGTACTCTTGTGTTTAAGCTCCGTTCCAGCGATACCGGTGGAAACGAAAACAACATCGGCTGGGAATGCCGTCCGGCGGATGTCGAAAATCCGGCGCGGTTTACCGTTTCCATACCCCTGAACCGGCCCGGCCAGCACGTCAGCCACGCTATCGACTGGTCGGATATCAACCGGATGCTCCTGTTCTGTTACCTGAACGATGCCTATAAGCCGACGGCGGCGCAGCACAGTATGCGTTTATCGACGCCCTGCATCGTGGATGTCACGCCCATACAGGAAACACAGCAGCAAATCCGTACGGAGCTCGGCAAAACCGTGGATACCAGCCACGCGTCCGCCGCGGCGCTTGAAACCTACCGAGCGGCCAAACAAGCGGCGCAGACGATGGCCGACGCCCCGGTCGACAGCGTCAGCCTATACGATGTAAGCAAAGCGCTGGCCGACCTGAAAAACGCGGTGGCTAATCTAAGCTGATACAAAAAGGCGGCCATCTTTTAAGTGAAACAGCTCTGCGGAAATTCCGCAGAGCTGTTTCCAAATAAACCACTTTTGGGGGCTGTCTGATAAATATTTGACTGGTTTGTACCGGATAATGACTGGAAATTGATAGGGCGATACGGTAGGATAATAAGAGACATAAATACATCGGACAGGGAGGTTTACATATGACGCATCGATCTTTTGCCGAGCGGGCAGCGGAACTGGTTTCCCGCATGACCTTAGAGGAAAAGCTTACCCAGCTTGACCACAAAGCGGGGGCGATTCCCCGCCTGGGTGTCGCAGCTTACGATTACTGGAGCGAAGGACTGCACGGGGTAGCCCGTTCCGGCGACGCGACCGTATTTCCTACGGCCATTGGACTGGCTACATCGTGGAATGAGGATCTGGTAAGACGGACAGCGGCGGCGACCGCCGACGAAGCGCGCGCTTACGCCAACGAAAAGGGAAAGGGCCTGTCTTACTGGTCGCCTACCATCAACCTGGCGCGTGACCCGCGCTGGGGCCGGGCGGAGGAAACCTATGGGGAGGATCCTTTCCTGACCACCCGCATGGGCTCCGCTTTTGTCAAGGGGCTGGAGGGAACGGACGAGGAAACGCCCTATCTGAAGGCGATTGCCACCATCAAACATTTTGCCGCCAATAACAGTGAAAACAATCGTCACACCGGATCCTCCGACATGGACGAGCGCACCCTGCGGGAATACTATACCCGCACCTTTCAGCGGATTGTGGAAGAAACGGGTGTACACTCGGTGATGACCTCCTATAACCGTCTTAATGGCGTGCCCATGTCCGCTAATGATAAACTGCTGCGGCATTTGCTGCGGGAAAGCTGGGGCTTTACCGGGTATGTGGTCTCGGACTGCGGTGCAATCGGGGATATTTTCCGCAATCATAAGTGGCAGCCGGAGGGATACGACCATCCGCTGGATGCGGATGAAACGGTGGGAAAAACCATTCCGGCCGGCACCGACCTTTGCTGTGGTACCGACTATGGCTTCCATGCAGGCCCGGCGATTGAAAAAGGGTATATGACGGAGGCCGATCTGGACAAAGCCCTGGTACGGCTGTTCACCGCCCGCATGGAAACCGGGGAATTTGACGATCCTCGGGCGGTTCCTTACCGGTCAACGGATTACTCCTGGGAGAAACAGATTGGCGCGGCCGATCACACCGCGCTGGCGGAACAGGCGGCGGAGGAAGGCGTGGTCCTGCTGAAAAACGATGCGCCTGCCGGGAGCGATTCGCCGCTGCTGCCGCTCAACGCCCATGAAATCCAGCATCTGGTGATATATGGCGAAGAGCCGCTGGTAAACGGTCTGGTCTTAGGCGATTATTCGGGCACACCGCTGAAACAGAACACGACCACGCCGGAACAGGGAATTACCGCTGCGTTGACGGCCGTCAATCCCGCCGCCCGGGTCACGGTGATCCATCCCAAAAACACGGCAACCTATTTCGCCAATATTCGCCATGTCACTCTGGCGGATGCCGCCGGCGACACGGCTGCCGTGCTGACCCCCGGCGATGCGGCGGGCAAAGAGGACTGTGTCAATCAGGAAAACCGCAACTTCGGCTATGTCGGGCTAAACGCCTGGATCCGCTATGACCGTGTGACCCTCGATGGCATTGTCACCATCGGAGTGGAAACCTCCGGCAGCCGGGCGGAAACCACCCAGGGCGTCTTTGAGGTTCGCCTCGACGGAGTTGACGGCCCGGTGATCACCACCATCGTCACCGAAGCTACCGCTGGCTGGGACGATTACCATCTATTTACCGGCACGCTGACTCAAACGTATACCGGCGTGCATTCGCTGTATCTGGTAGCGGCCGCCAACGCCGCTTACTCGGGCTTTACCCCCGAACAGCGGGAGACGATCGCCTCGGCCGATGCGGTCATCGCCTATGTGGGAACCCGCCAGAGCGATTCGCGGGAGGATTACGACCGGCTCACCCTGAAAATGGCACGCTTCCAAAGCGACGCGGTTGCCGAGCTGACGGTGCTCAACCCGCGCACAGCGGTTTATATTTCGGCGGTCGGGCAGGTCGATATCGAAGCGTTCTGCGGGTCGGCGCCGTCTATCCTGTGGTGCACCTATAACGGACAGGCGCAGGGGCTGGCCGCGGGCCGCCTGATCTTTGGGGAAACGGTTCCGAGCGGCCGGCTAACCTTTACGTGGTACGCCGATGAAGCGGAGCTGCCCCCCATCAACGATTACACTCTGCGCAGCAGTAAAACGTATCCGGGCCGCACGTATCAGTATTTTACCGGAGGCGTCGCCTATCCGTTCGGACACGGGCTAAGCTATACGGAATTTGTTTATGAAGCCATGCGGGTCAGCCGGCCCGCCGTGACTCCGGACGACACGCTGGCCGTGACGGTGACTGTTCGCAATGCCGGCCGGCGTGAGGGGGCCGAGGTGGTACAACTCTATGTGGCCCCGCCGCGGGCAGGAACAGCCGAGCGGCCCTTTAAAGAACTCAAGGGATTCGCCAAAGTGTTTTTGAAAGCGGGGGAATGCCGTGACGTTACCATGACTCTTCCGGTTAAAGATTGGTATGTTTGGGACGACGATACCACCCGTAACGGTTATGATCAGGGCGTGTATGTCGTAGAGGCTGGCGCGTCCAGCCGGGATATCCGTCTGCGGCAGGAGGTTTTGCTGGAAGGGAGCCTTACGCCCCGGCTCAAAACCGTCACGGCCGAACCGGATCGGGTGATCGTTACCCCGTGCCAGCCCTGTAAAGCGCATTTAACCGCTGTCTTATCCGACGATTCTGTTCTGTCAGACTGGAGCCGGGTGTCCGTTCGCTGGAACAGCAGCCATCCGCAGGCCGCGCGGGTGGACGATGCCGGTGTGGTAACCGGGCTGATGCCCGGCGTCTCCACCATAACGGCAACGGTTACCATGGATGGCCGGTCGGTGTCCAGCGGCTTTCCCGTGGTAATCAGGGACTAGTCCTTTTCATAATCAAGGGAACCGCTCGTGAAAAACGGGCGGTTCTTTTTTGGATTCGTCGTCCTAGTCCCTGAATTTCTTAAGAAGCGCGCATTTTTCTTAACCGACCGGGTGTCCCCTGTGTAAACTGGGTTAAAGGGGATGATAACTATGCGCAGGCGATGGGGAAGACGAAGGGGGAGCAAAGCCAAATTTCGGGCCATAATAGCGCTGATGCTGGTAATTGTCGTGGGGCTTGTCGTCTGGATCGACTGGGGGATGCGGCCGCTGGTTCGCTCCTATGGCATGAACTATGCCAAAACGGTGTGTACCCGCGCCATCAACGAGTCGGTTACCGATCTGCTTTCACAGGAGCATCTCAAATATGAGGATTTGGTAGAGCTGGAGAAAAAGGATACCGGTGAAATTATATCGGTGGAGGCCAACGCCCTGACCATTAACCAGCTCAAGGCGGATATCACCAATACGGTGCTTGACCGGCTGGAAAAACAGGATGTACAGACAGTGAAAATCCCGCTGGGCACCCTGACCGGCAGCGATCTGCTGACCGGCCGCGGACCGGCGATACCGTTTAAAATAGGGATCACCGCCACGACGCTGACCAACATCCGCAGTTCTTTCGAGAGCGCGGGCATCAATCAGACCTGCCACCAGCTGTTTGTCGATCTGGAGGTGCAGCTGTTCGCAGCCCTGCCGGGCAATCCAGAGGAAATTACGGTAAAAAGCGAGTTTATGGTGGCGGAAACCATCCTGGCCGGAACGGTTCCGGAGTTCTTCGCCAATTTGCAGAAGTCGGGCACATAACGGTGGCATTTGCCGGGAATATTTGATATAATGGCGTCAGGCTGACAGCCTGACGCCATTATATCAACACGGTCCATTGACTATATGAGGAGGCCCCTCTATGACGACGGATAAAGAAACCGCCCGGCGGCGCATCACAGAGCTGCAGGAACAGATCGATTACCACAGCCGGCGGTATTACGATGAGGACGCGCCGGAGATCGAGGACGACGAATTTGACGCCCTGACGCGGGAACTGCGCGCGCTGGAAGACGCTTACCCGGAATTTGTATCCGCCGATTCCTATACTCGTAAAGTGCATGGGGAGGTTTCGAATCTGTTTACCCCCGTCCGGCATGAGGTGCCGCTCGGCAGCCTGCAGGACGTTTTTTCGCTGGAGGAACTGCGTGAATTCGACCGGCGGGTGCGGGAAACCATCCCGGCCCCGGTCTATGTAGTGGAACCGAAAATAGATGGCCTGTCAGTGGCGCTGGAATACCAGAACGGCGCGCTTGTGCGGGGCGCGACACGGGGAGATGGGACGACCGGCGAGGATGTGACCGCCAACCTGAGGACGATCCGTACCCTGCCGGGAACGCTGAATCAGCCGGTGGCCCGTACAATAGTGCGGGGCGAGGTGTACATGCCGCGGGAATCCTTTGCCGCCCTGGTGGAACAGCAGGAGCAAAATGGTGAAAAACCTTTTAAAAACCCCCGTAACGCGGCGGCCGGCTCCTTGCGGCAGAAGGATTCCCGCGTGACCCGCCGCCGGAATCTGGCCCTGTTTATCTTTAATCTACAGTTAGCGGAAGGGGAAACCATCACCGGGCATGCGGATTCCCTGCGGCAGATGGAGGCCTGGGGCTTGCCTATCATTCCTTTCTATAAGGAAACATCCTCCATCGACGAGGTGCTGGCCGAGGTAGAACGCATTGGTACGCTGCGCCGCTCGCTGCCCTTCGACATTGACGGTGCGGTTGTCAAGGTGGATCGCTTTACTGATCGGGAATTTCTGGGCAGCACCTCCAAATACCCGCGTTGGGCCACCGCTTACAAGTATCCACCCGAGGAAAAAATCACAACCCTTTTGGGCGTGGATGTGCAGGTGGGCCGTACCGGCGTACTGACCCCGACGGGCCTTTTTGATCCAGTGACGCTGGCGGGCACCACCGTCAGCCGGGCAACCCTGCACAATGAGGATTTTATCAGGGAAAAAGAAATCGGCATCGGTGACAAGGTCGTAATGCGCAAAGCCGGGGATATCATCCCGGAGGTGCTGCGGGTGGCGGAGCACGCCCCAGGGTCCGTACCCTATGAAATGCCGCACACCTGCCCGTCCTGCGGCTCGTCGGTGGCGCGGGAGGAAGGGGAGGCCGCGCTGCGCTGCTCCAACCCCGAATGCCCGGCCCAGCGCCTGCGCAACCTGATCCACTTTGCCTCGCGGGACGCGATGGATATCGAGGGGCTTGGCCCAGCCGTACTGGAACAGCTGGTGGACGAGGGGATGGTCCAGAACGCGTTTGATCTTTATCATCTGGACGTGGAAAAGGTCGCCGCATTGGAAGGATTGGGAGAAAAATCCGCCGACAACCTGATGAAGGCGCTGGAAGCCTCCAAGCAAGCGGATCTTTACCGGGTGATTTACGCGCTGGGAATCCGTCATGTGGGGGAAAAGGCCGCCAAGCTGCTGGCGGGCCGCTTTCGCACCATGGAGGCAGTGATGGAGGCCTCTGCTGAGGAGATAGCGGCGATCGACGGCTTTGGCGGAATCATGGCCGAGAGCGTAGAGCGCTTTTTCTTGCTGCCCCAGTCCCGGCATTTTGTGGAACAGCTGCGCGCGGCAGGGGTCAATATGGAAACCCGCCAGCCGGAGGAGAGCAGCGGACGGTTTGAGGGAATGACCTTTGTACTCACCGGCACGCTGCCCCACCTCAAACGGCAGGAGGCGGCCGCCATCATCGAGCGGTTCGGGGGCAAGGTAGCCGGCAGTGTCTCAAAAAAAACCAGCGTGGTGGTAGCCGGCGAAGATGCGGGCAGCAAGCTGACCAAAGCGCAGCAGCTAGGCCTGCAAATTGTGGACGAAGCCGCGTTCCTGGAAATGGCGGGGGAGCCCGCAATAGAAGAATAACCAGCGGGGCGCGCCGCGCGGCTGTTAAGCGATATGCCGCACGACGCGCCCGTCTTTGTTTGTGAAAGGATAAACCATGGAAGAATTTATCGCGTATCATGTGGTGACCGACCGTCCTATGCGGGTGGGGCAGCGCGTCCGTTTTGACGGGGAGCATCACAGCGGCGTTTATCGCCGTGTTATGGAAAAAATGGAAACCGTCCGGGAGATTTATGCGCATCCGGAAAACTATGAGGCCGCGCCGCTCGAGCACCACACGGCGGTAGCCTTGAGAGAACTGGCGCTGGAAGAGGTACGGCAGGCGGCCTATCCCGCGTACCCGTCACGTCTGGCCTGCCTGTATGTCTCTAAGACATTGGCGGACGCTGAAAAATGGGGCGGATTGTTTGTCGAATGGGGCCGGCCGACCTATCACATTGTCAAGCTGCGGATTCGTGGGAACCGCTTTACGGGAAACGCCAACCATTGCTTTGCGGCGACCCCCGATATGCAGAGAAATCTGGCTCTGGCGCGCCGTTACTGGGAAAATGCGCCCGATCCGGGTGGGGAGCCCCCGATTAAAGAGATTTTAGCGGATGGGGATATTGAGGTGGTCAACATTATCTGTGAGATCAACCGGAATATTTGTACATAAAGCGAATGATATACAGCCTAGGCCGGGCCGACGCAAGCGTCTGCC
>URYP01000039.1 GCA_900552115.1 uncultured Oscillospiraceae bacterium
GCAAAGCCCCTCCGCGGCTGCGCCGCGCCGCTCTTTTTTCTTGTTACAGTATATGTTTGGGTTAAGCGCTTCCCTGCCGTCAGGATATCCCCTTTTTCGTTGTTTGCCAGATACGTGGCAGCCGGGCCTGAATATCGAAGACTCCGGGCAATCGAGCGGTTGTCCGGGCCACTCCAACCGGAATGAGGAACGAGTATCATGTCTGATAACCATATGGTCCGTCTGCTGGACGCCCTCACTCAAACCAGCGTTTATGTTATCGAAGAGGCGACCCATCGCCTGCTGTATTTTAATAAGCGTTGCCAGGAAACCGGCCAGGGCCATGCCGCCGTCGGGGCAAAATGCCACGACGTCTGGCCCGCCTTTTGCGCTGGTTCCAACTGCCCGCTGGATATGCTGGGAGAGCGTTCCTCCAGTCACGTCGTTTGTTATGATCCCGTGCTGAAAACCAACGTGGACATGACCGCCAACCGGGTCGACTGGGACGGTCTATCCGCGGTGGTGGTGACCGCTACCCCCCATCGGATGAATTTTGAAGAGGAGCAGGGCCTGCGTAAAATAAGGCAGATGTATGCGCAAAGCCTGGTTACGGTTTTTGGCGAATGTATCATCGTGAATTTAACAGACGATTACTATGTCAACTGCCAGAAAGATATTATGTGGACCGATATTCCCGAGCAGGGTCGATTCGGCGCGGAAAACTTGAAATATGCCGCAAAGACACTGCATCCCGATGATTTACAGGTGTTTACAGACTCGTTTTCCCGCGCTGCCATGCTGCGGCTGTTCGGGGAGGGCAAAAAACAGATTATTCGGCGGCTGCGCCGCCGGATGGATGATGGCCGCTACCACATGGTGGAATTTACGGCGGCAAAAATCGAACCCCCTGGCGCGGACGAATGCTGGTGTGTTTTGGTTTTCCGGGACGTTGATGAGCAGTACCGGCTGGAACAGCAACGCAATATTGAGATCGGCCAGCTGGCCACCGCCGCCCGGGTAGCATATCAGATGCTGATTGCCGTCAACCTGACGCAGAATACATATCATATGCTGGAGTACGAACGCTACCCAGTCAAAAAGCCCGGTGAGACGGGTTGCTTTGACGATCTTATAGAGGCGGAGCTGGCCACCGTCCATCCCGATTACCAAACCGAATTTATTGGTAAATTTTCACGCAAGGCCCTGACCGAAGCGTTTAACGGTGGTTCCCGAATTGTCACCATGGAAGTGCCGCACCGCGGGGATGACGGCGTCTATCACTGGAATTTTACGCAGGTGGTATGGGTGGAGACCCCCTATACGGACGATCTCATCGAAATTACGCTGTCGCGCAACGTAGACGCGGAGCGACGCATGCAGGAAGAAGCGCTGGAAAAAGAACGCCGGGCCAAACAGCTTTTGGAAAACGCGTTGGAAAAAGCCAAGCAGGCCAGCCAGGCCAAAAACGACTTTTTATCCCGCATGAGCCACGACATCCGCACGCCGCTGAACGCCATTATCGGCATGACCGAACTGGCGCAGCTCCACATACGGGAAGAGGATAAGCTGGAAGACTATCTCGAAAAGGTTCAGCATGCCGGCATACATCTTCTCAGCCTCATCAATGAGATTTTAGACGTCAGCAAAATTGAAAGCGGTACGTTTAAAATGGAGGAGTCCGAGTTTGACCTCCCCGCTTTGGTTCAGGAAGCCGCGGAAATGGTGCGCCTGTCCATGAAAGCCCGGCAGCAGGAATTTTCGCTCGATCTTGCCGGGGACCTGCACAAGCGGGTTTGGGGCGATGCGCGGAGGCTGAAACAGGTTTTGGTCAACATACTTGATAACGCCTCCAAATACACTGGGGAGAAAGGCCGCATATCCCTGCGTCTGGAAGACCTCAACCGGGGAGAGCGTCAGGTGGGCACCTACCGGTTTACGATCGCGGATACCGGCATCGGCATGAAGCCAGACTATCTGAAGCATATTTTTGAACCATTCAGCCGGGCGGACGACAGCCGCATCAGCAAAATCACCGGCACCGGCCTGGGCATGACCATCGTGCAGAATCTCGTTTCCATGATGGGCGGCGATATCCGGGCGGAAAGCGAATATGGGAAAGGCTCGCGGTTTACCATTACCCTTTGCCTGACCAAACGCTATTCCTCGCCCCCCCAAACAGCACAAGCGCCGCTTGTGCCAGAGGAACAGCTCCCTTCGCTTCGAATCCTGTTGGCGGAAGACAACGAACTGAACCGCCAAATCGCCTGCGAAATGCTTACCATGCTGGGGGCCCGGGTAGACGTCGCCGCGGATGGACGGCAGGCGGTAGAGGCAGTCCGCACCCATCCCCCGGATTATTACGATATGGTATTTATGGATATTCAAATGCCGGTGCTGAACGGTTACGACGCCGCAAGAGAAATCCGCGCTTTGCCCATGGCCAAAATCAGCGACCTGCCGATCGTGGCTTTGTCGGCGGACGCATTTGCCGAAGACGCCAAGCAGGCACGGCTGGCGGGTATGAACGGGCATATGGCTAAACCGATATCCATCGACCGTTTAAAAACGGCCCTTTCCCGCTGTTACGATTGGAAAATGGCGCGCGGCTGGGGCAGGCCCGCCGAAAAAGAAGATTTGCCGTAACGGCATTACACATAAGACACATTAAAAAAGGCCGGCGTTTGCCGGCCTTTTTTAGCTTTTTTTATACTAAGCGACTGGACAGAAAGCCTGTTTTGTATTATTATGGAAACGGTTGTATCACCCGACTTTAAAACGACTAGTAATAAGGAGAGAAACCACTATGAGTCAGCAATTTACCCCTGCGTTTGATGCGGACTGCCTGACGAGCGGCGAATGGCACACCTACGACCGCGGCAGCGTCCATGCGGAAGGCGGTATCCTCACCGTGACCGACGGCTGGGTGTCCACCGCCAAAACGGATTACGAAAACTTCATTTTTGAATTTTCCGCCCGCTGCCCCGAAGACGCACCGCAGGTGCAAATCTGGGCCGGCTTCAAGCATTACAGCCGGGATTACCGTTATGTCGTGGCCCTGCGCGGCGGCAACAATAATCACCTGTATCTGGCCCGGTTGGGCGCCGAAGGCTATGACAAAATGCTGGCGCTCCGTCCTCTCGAAAGCTCCCCGATGCCGGGGGTGTGGTACCGGCTGCGGGTGGTCTGCGCCGGCAACAAAATTGCGGTGTATTTGGGCGACGAGGAAGTGCCCATGCTCTGCGTGGAGGACGACGACACGCCCATTACCAAGGGCGGTATTTCGCTGGGCGGCAGCTACCTGCCCACCCAGTATAAGGATGTCCGCGTGACCGAGGCTGGCAGCGACACCCTGGACGGCGTGGTTAAACAGCCCGACTATCTGACTTCGGTATCCCTCACCCCGGAAGAACGGGAGCAGGAGCGTACCCGCCGGCGGGCGGCCTACCGTCCCTATGCGGTTCCCGCCGTCGCCGAAGAGCGGCTGGAGCTGTCGCTGGACGGCAACTGGCTGTTTACTCCTGATTATGAGCTGAACGGCGACCCGCAGAATGCCGATTACGACGACAGCCGCGCACATGTCATTCCCGTTCCCTCCGCCTGGATCCCGCTGCAGGCCTGGCTCGAAGGGGAAAACATGCGGGATATGAACAAAGGCATGAACGACAATTATCTGGTGGAGGAAATGACCCGCTGCCTCAACCAGACCTTTGAATACCAGCGCACCAAATCCGCCTGGTACCGGCATTATCTCGACCTGCCGCGCGGCATTGAAAACAAGCGGGTGGTGCTGGACTTTGAAGGCATCGCCCTGATCAGCGCCATCTACTTTAACGGCGTGCGGGTACATGAGAACATCGGTATGTTTGCGCCCCAGCAGGTGGACGTGAGCGCCTATGTGCACGAAGGCCGCAACCTGATTTCGGTGGAAGTGCACCGCCGCCTGACCGATGAGTCGGAACACGCTTTCCAGACCTCGACGGTGGACGACAACTATGCCACCGCCTGGGATATCCTGGACGCGGCCGACAAGAACCAGGAGATTTCCACCAAGGTGGAGCGTCGGGATTTCTGCACCGACGATATCGCCCATGGCTTCTACATGAACAATCCGGGCGGCATCTGGCGGAGCGTGAAATTGATTATCAGCGACAAGGTACACGTGGAAGACTGCTTCTTCGTGCCCACGCTGGAAGACGCAGCCATCGAGGTGACCTACGGCAACGACTCCGCAGCCGATCAGGCGGTGGAGCTTTCTTACCAGCTGGTCCACAAAACCACCGGCGAATACCTGTGCGGCGGCGTGATTGAAGCGGTCACCCTCCCCGCCGGGGAAAAACGCACCCTGTCGTTTACGACCCCCAAGGTATCTCCCCGACTGTGGGGCCCGGGTACGCCTAACCTGTACAACCTGACGTTTACCGTTTCCCAAAACGGCGACGTGCTGGATACCTACCGTGAGCAGGTGGGCTTCCGCACCGTGAAATTTGAGGGCGCGACCCTGATGTACAACGGCAGTCCGTTGTGGGTGCGGGGCGGCAACCATATGCCCGCCCATGTTAAGCCCACCGACAAGCTGCTGGCCCGACAGTTCCTCACCCTGGCGTTGGAACATAACCTCATGGCTACCCGGACCCACGTGGCCCCGTGGTGCAGCGCCTGGCTGGACGCCGCCGACGAGATCGGCGTGATGGTGTCGTTCGAAGGCACTTGGTCCTGGCTGATGCTGGAGCACATCCCCAGCCAGAAGTCTATCACCCTGTGGAAAGAGGAGCTGGTCAAGCTGGCCCGCCGGCACCGCAACCGGCCTTCTCTGTTCCTGATGACCATGAACAACGAAATGAAATTTTACAGCCTCGATGCGCCGGATGAGGTCACCATTGAAAAAGGCCGTATCCTGGAGGGCGGCGTGCGGCTGATGCGCAAGACCCTGCCCCACCTGCCGCTGGTGTGCGATTCGGCCTACCATCGTGCGCAGGCCATCCGTAACGGCCGCTATGAGCGCATTATTGAAAAATACGGCTATGACGATGGCGACATGGACGATCCGCACGGGTATTTCGGCTGGTACAATCCCTGCTTCTTCCATTTTATGAACGGCGAATTTGGCAAGGACTACACCGTACCGGGCCGTCCCTGCATGTCGCAGGAATGCGCTACCGGTTATCCCCGCGCCGAGGACGGCCTGCCCACGAGGGCGTATCTGTTCATGCACCAGACGCCGCAAACCACGGTCGGCAAAAAGGCGTATGAGTACAACAATCCTAAATACTTCCTCAGCCGCCACGCCATGCTGACCAAGGAGCTGCTGGAAATGTTCCGCCGGGTGGAGCATGACCGGATGTGCGGCGTGCTGCTGTTCGCGTTCGAAACCTGGTTCTACAACCAGCATGACTACAAGCGGATCCAGCCCATGCTGTCCGCCAAAAAACTGAAGATGGCCTACCAGCCGGTGCTGGCCAGCGCCGAGCTGTGGGGACGGCACTTCTATGCCGGCGATACGCTGGACACCAGCGTGACCCTGATTAACGATTCGAACCGCCAAGAGACCCTGGAATCGCCGCAGGTGGAGGTATCCCTGTTGGCGGATGGCCAAACACTGGCCAGCAAAACCCTGACCTTCGATACACTGCCCTACTTTAAAACCGCCGCGCGGAATATGAATCTAACCATCCCGGCCACCCTGCCGCAGGAGCGCACGGAAGCTCGGCTCGTACTCAAGGTGAAAGTCGGCGGCGCGGTTATTTCCAAAAACGAATACGATATTTTGCTGGCCACGAAAGAGTGGGGCGTGGGTGGTTCTAACGGCGACGCCTGTTATTATCTGGCTGGCGACGCAACGGCAAAGGAACTGCTGGCGCGATACGGCCTGAATGCATCTCCGGTCAGCGATTTATCGGCTCTGGCCGATAAAGGCCGCCTGGTGATGAGCGGCGATGTCCAGCAGGCCGATATCAAAGCCCTGCGCGCCTACGCGCAGGCGGGCGGCAAGGTGATCCTGCTCGGCCAGAAAGATCTGCCGGAGGATCTGCTGCCTGAAACCGAAACCGTCTTTAAACAGCACCGGCAGGAAATCATCACCATGAATATGCCGGAAAGCTCGGTCTTTGACGGCATTGATGAAATGGATACGGCCTGGTTCACCGACGGCCGGCACGTGCCTTATGTGGCGTTTGGCCGCTACAGTGTGGACCGTTTCAGCCCGGACGTTTGCGTGCTGGCTGAAACGCTGGAATGGCACGGATACATCAACAAACCCACCGATTACAAGCGGTTCGGCGGCACGCCGCTGTTTGCCGTGAAAGTGGGCGGCGGCCATATTCTGGTCAGCGCGCTGCGCACCGATGCCTGCGGCTTTGACCCGGTGGCCTCCCGCCTGACCGGCAACATCATCCGCTGGGATTTTGACCTCGCCTGACACGGTTCATTAAAATAAAAAGCCCGGCCCTGTTTAACCACAGGGCCGGGCTTTTTTGCATCCATTTTCACACGGATGATTTTCCTGCATAGACGCCGGCGGAACCGCGCATCCTTTTTAAGGACAAGCTTATTTTGATTTTATGGCAATAAACGGAAAGTTTTAAGCGCAAGCGGTTTTTCCATCCCGCATACATATCTGCCAACCTGTGGGAAAAGATAAAAACCAGTCATAGATTTTATGCTCTTTGCCGACGCATACGGACAACGGATTCCGTCGTATAGTTCCTAATAAGGAATGTTTTTGTCTTACCCTAATTTGATTTTCAGGGGGGATGCCCATGCTTCATACCGTCAGCCAGTCAATTACACCAGAGGTGTTCTGCGCCATGCGTGATAAAGCCGGCTTCCAGCCCTACCCGGCGGAGGATGCCGCCGTGGCCCTGCGAAACAGCTTGTACACAGTGGAAATCCGCGACGGGGACAAAACGGTGGGAATCGCCCGTGTAGTGGGAGATAATCGACTGGCGTTTTTTATCAAAGACGTCGTGGTGGACCCCGGATACCAGAAACGGGGGATTGGGCAGATGCTGATGGAGGCCCTGTTTGCCTATATCCGGCTGCACGCCTGTGAGAGCGCCTATATCGGTTTGATGGCCACGCCGGGCACCGAAGAGTTTTATGAGAAGTTCGGGTTCATACGGCGGCCGACCGCCACATTGGGCCACGGAATGGTGCTGTTCCTCCATCACGATGCCTGACTCTGCTTTTCATGCCGCTATGAGAGCGGATTCCGGCCGGACCGGCCGTATAGAAACGAGGGAATATCCAATGAAGAAAGTACTTGTATTCGGCAGCTTGAACATGGACGTAACGATTGAATGCGATGCAATGCCCCAGGCGGGACAAACAGTGGACGGGCGCAATTATTTCACCAATCCCGGCGGAAAGGGCGGCAACCAGGCGGTGGCCGCCGCCAAGCTGGGCGCCCCGACTTACATGATCGCACGGGTAGGAGACGACGCGTTTGGAGAGCAGATGCGTCGGTCACTGGAAGGATACGGCGTAAACTGCGATTATCTTTCTAAAAGCACCATTAACAGCACCGGCGTGGCGATTATCACCCGCTGTGAAGGTGACAACCGTATCATCCTGAGCTCCGGAGCCAATTACGAGCTGACCGGCCCGGATGTGGAAGCGGTTCTTGGCGACCTCGCCGAACCGCTCGATCTGTTTGTGACCCAGTACGAATGCGAGCCGCGCGCCGTCCGTGACGCGCTGGCCGCGGCCAAAAAGAGGCGGCTGTTCACCATGTTTAACCCCGCGCCGGCCAAGGCCATCCCTACGGATATGTATCCCAACATCGACCTGATCGTCGTCAATCAGACCGAATGCGAATTTTTGACCGGCCTGTATCCCAAAACCCGGGAGGACTGCCAAACCGCCATGACCCGGTTCCGGGCCATGGGCGTAGGCAGCGCCATCATCACACTGGGGGCCAAAGGCAGCGTTTGCGGCGCCGGAGAGACGCTGATTCAGGTGGACAGCCTGCCGGTTCCCAACGTCGATACCACGGCGGCCGGCGACTCCTATATCGGCGCGCTGGCCAGCGCTCTGGTGCGGGGCAGCAATCTGGAGCAGTGCATGCGGTTCGCAACCAAGGCCGCGTCCCTCACCATCACCAAGCCCGGCGCCCAGCAGTCCATTCCCACGCTGGATGAAGTCAAGGCTTATTTTAAGGAGGATGTATTATGAGCAAACGCCCCATCATCATCGATACCGACCCGGGCATCGACGACGCGCTGGCCATTGCCATCGCCCTGTTCAGTGAAGAACTTGACGTGCGCCTGCTGACTACCGTTGCCGGCAATGTATCGCTCGATAAAGTCACCTACAATACCCTGCGCCTGCTGAAGTTCATGAAAAAGGAGGTGCCGGTTGCCAAAGGAGCGGATGCCCCCCTCATCCTCCCCCTGCTGGACGCGAGCAACGTACATGGGCAGAGCGGAATGGAGGGCTTTGACTTTGATGAGCCGGACGACCACCTTCTGTTAAAAGAAAACGCCGTGGACGCCATGCGCCGCGTCATTATGGAAAGCGACGAGCCGGTCACCCTTGTCCCCATCGCACCGCTGACCAACATTGCGCTGCTGCTCAAGGTTTACCCGGAGGTTAAGGGCAATATACGGGAAATCGTGCTCATGGGCGGCACCGCCGAGCGCGGCAACAAAGGCGTTTTGTCCGAATTCAATGTCGCCACCGATCCCCATGCCGCCAAAATTGTATTTGACAGCGGCTTGCCGCTGGTGATGGCGGGCCTGGATGTGGGCTGGAAGGCCCTTGTCCTGCCGGAGGACAGTGCCAAAATGCCCCAGCTCGGTGAAGTGGGCCGCATGGCTTACTGCCTGTTCCAGAAATACCGCGGCGGCAGCATGAAAACCGGGCTGAAAATGTACGACAGCTGCGCCATCGCCTATCTGCTGCGGCCTCAGATGTACGATATCGTGGAAACCACCGTGGATATCGAACTGTCCGGCACCATGACCGCCGGCTGTACCCTGGTCGACCTGAAGGGATATCTGGGGCAGCCGCACAACGCCCGGGTCTGCATGGATATTGACCAGGAGATGTTCCGTTCCTGGTTCCTTGAAAGCATCGGCCGGTGCATTTAACACTTTAACACTGGGAGGGTCTTTATGAACGCTATCATTATGTATGGCGCCGCCATCATAGCCGTGGCCGTCGTCATCTTTATGCTGATTAAAAAGATGGACATTAAAATCACGCTGTTCCTCATGGGCGTGGCGCTGATGTTTATCGGTATGGGCATGGGCAACGGCATTGCCGTGAAGGATTTTGCAAGCACCGGCGCCGCCTGGCTCGATCCCCTGCTGGCTATTGCGGACCAGTTTAAAAGCACGCTGAGTTCCGCCGGCTTTATCATTTTGATTCTGGGCGGCTATTCCGCCTATATGAGCCATATCGGCGCCAACGATGTGACGGTCAGCGTCCTGACCCGCCCCATTGGTAAGATTAAAAGCGTATATTTTCTGGTGCCGGTCGTGTTCCTGCTGGGCAACCTGCTGTCGCTGGTGATTCCCAGCGCCTCCAACCTAGCCATCATTCTGCTGGCCACGCTCTATCCCGTAATGGTAAAAGCCGGTATGAGCCCGCTCACCGCCGCCGGTATTATTGCCACGACCGCTACGGTCATGCCCACTCCGCTGGGCAGCGACAACGTGGCCATTGCGACCGAGCTGGCCAAAACCAGCGAATTCGCCGGCCTGACGCCCACCGATTATGTGTTCCGCTACCACGCCATGATTTCCATTCCCACCCTGCTCGTTATGGCGCTGGCTCATTATTTCTGGCAGAAGCATCTCGACAAAAAAATGGGCACCGGCGCGGCCGGCGGCCATGAACCGCTCGGCGAGCAGAAAGTGATCGAGGGCGGCGGGCTGTATAAAACGGTATACGCTATCCTGCCCTTGCTGCCTATTCTGCTGCTGATCGTGGTATTCTTCATCCAGTCGTTTACCGACCTGAAAATCAACATCAGCGTGGAAGTGGCCACCCTGTTCTCCTTTGTGGTGGGTATTGTCTGCGAGATCATTCGTAAGCGTAAAGTCAAAGCCGCGCTGGACGATACGGAATCCTTCTTTAAAGGAATGGGCGGCGCCATGCCCATCGTCGCCCTGCTGGTGGCCGCGTCGGTATTCGTCACCGGCCTTAAATCCATCGGCCTGATCGACGCGCTGCAGGATGCGATGCTCGGTATTCAGGGCGGCGGCCTCGGCTTTGTCCTGCCGCTCATCCTGGTTGCCCTGACCGCGCTGATCGTTATCCTCAGCGGCAGCGGTACGGCCCTGTTCTTCGCCATGGTACCGCTGATGGTTCCCCTGGCGGCGGCGGCAGGCATCAACGTGCTGGCGGTCAGCCTGCCCATGGGTCTGGCCGGCAACCTGCTGCGTGCCGTGTCACCAGTGTCCGCGGTAGTCATGATCGTATCCGGTTCGATCAAACGCAGTCCCATCGAGGTGGTCAAACGCACCTCCCTGCCGATGATCGTGGGAACGGTGTTCATGTTCGTGCTGTCCATGCTGGTGTTCCTGCCCATGTAAACCTAAAAAATCACCCTTAAAGTCCATGGCCCATAACGGGCCATGGACTTCGTTTTGCAATCCTGCTATAATACGATTCATAGGGAGGGGGGCCCATGCCGAAGTCCTTTGACGCGTTACTGGTGATTGACGTACAATCCGCATTTGAAGGCAGCGGCCTAAGCCGTGAAGCCGAAACGTTCGATAACATACGCCGGCTGATCTGCCTTTGCCGCCAAAACGGGGTACCGGTGGTGTATATACAGCACGACGGCGGTCCGGGCGATCCCTTTGAGCGTGGGACGGCTGGGTGGCGCATTGCCCACGACGTAGCTCCCGCCGCCGGGGAATTCGTGATCGAAAAGCGCTTTAACAGCGCATTCCGCCAGACAACCCTAAGAGAGCATTTACGGGAGCTGCGGGCTGAGAACCTCCTGCTGTGCGGCATGCAGACGGAATACTGTGTGGACGCTACTTGCAAGGTGGCCTTTGAATACGGTTACCGTGTAACCATAGCCAGCGGCGCGGTCACCACCTTTGACAACAATTATCTGACCGGCGGAAAGCTGACCCGCTATTATGAAACCACGATTTGGAACCACCGCTATGCGCGTGTAGCCTCCATGGAGGAGCTTATAGCGGAAATAACGGCGTAACGGTCACAAGAACGATGGGAGGACATCCATGGACACGCAACGGTTTGAAGACGCCTGCCACGCGGTAATCGGCGGCGAGCGGGAACGGGATGGGATCGGCACGCTGGGCGAAAAAACGCTGCACGCGGTGCTGAAACGCTATTTTGAGCCTTGTGCCGACTGCCATGAAATCAAAGTGGGCGGGTTTGTCGCGGATATACTTGGAGAGGACGGGATTATTGAAATCCAGACCGCGGGCTTTGACCGGCTGCGAAAAAAGCTCGCCGCCTTCCTTGACTGTACGCGGGTGACCGTTGTTTATCCGATCCCGCAGACCAAGTATTTGTGCTGGATCGATCCCGCTACCGGCGCGGTCACCAAAAAGCGGAAAAGCCCCAAGACGGGTACCGTCTGCGACGCGTTTTATGAACTGTATAAAATCAAGCCGCTTTTGCTGCACCCCCATCTGCGGCTATGCTTTGTACTGCTGGAAATGACGGAATACCGCTATTTAAACGGATGGAGCGCCGACAAAAAGAAAGGCTCTTCCCGCCATGACCGGATTCCCACCGCCCTGCGCGGGGAACTGTATGCAGAATCGGCGTCTGATTACGCCGCGCTGCTGCCGGATGCGCTCCCGCCGGCCTTTATTTCCAAAGATCTGGCCAGGAGCGCCCGGCTGTCCCGTTCCTCCGCGCAGAAGGCCCTGAACGTGCTGTACCATATCGGCGCGGTCCGTCGGGTTGGCAAGCAGGGAAACGCTATTGTTTACGAACGGTGTGAAGCGGGAATACCGCCAACGCCGGCATATCCGGCATTGTAAAACGGGCTTCGGATGATATCCGAAGCCCGTTAGTCCCTCAGGATTTATGCCGCCCCATCCGGTATGGGGACACCACCGATTACAGAGGCCGTTAAAGGCAAAAGCGCAATATCGCGGTATAATGACAGAAACGACTTTGAAGGAGAGTAGTTATAATGATCCAGTGGGATTCCTCACAATATTTGAAATTTAAAAGCCAGCGGACACAGCCAGCCATTGATTTGGCCGGACGCATCGGTTTAGATGACCCGGCGGATATTCTGGACCTCGGCTGCGGCCCGGGAAACAGCACGGAAATTCTTGCCAGCCGGTATCCGAACGCGCATATTCTGGGAATCGATAATTCGCCGGATATGATTAAAGCGGCCAAAGCCGCTTATCCCAGCGGGGAGTTTCGACTTTGTGACGCCAGCAGGGAGCTGTCATCCCTGGGCCGCACGTTTGACGTTGTTTTTTCCAACGCCTGCCTGCAATGGATCCCGGATCATCCGGCCCTGCTGCGGAACATGATGGCCCTACTGAAGCCCGGCGGTGTTTTGGCCGTACAGGTTCCCATGAATCAACAGGAGCCCATTCATAAAATTATCAATGACCTGGTTACCAGTCCCCGCTGGAAAGACCGGTTCCCATCTCTCCGCGTGTTTTACACCCTGTCGCAGGGGGAATACTACGACCTCCTGGCAACGCTTGGAACCCGGTTTGACCTGTGGCAGACCACATACTTTCATCAGATGCCTAGGCACGAGGCCATTATGGAATGGTACCGGGGCACCGGTCTGCGCCCATATCTTGAGATGTTGGCGCCGGCGGATAAAACGCGATTTGAACAGGACGTGCTGGCCGAAGTGGTTCGGGCATATCCTTTGCAGGCCAACGGGGATATTCTTTTCCGCTTTCCCCGCTTTTTCTTCACAGCGGTTAAATAACAAACAGCCGCCAGCAAATGACGATACTCAATATTTATTTATTGACATTCAATAAAGTCAGCCGTATACTTCTCTCAGAAGTGGGAGGGGTTTTATGCAAACACAGATAGTGGATATCGCGGTGATTGGCGGCGGGCCGGCAGGGGCGACGTTTGCCCGGCTGGCCGCGGCTCATTTTCACATTGCCATGCTGGATCGACGGAACCTGCGGGGAGACGCCCATCCGCCGGGGAAATGCTGCGGCGGCCTGTTATCCCCGGAAGGGCAGCGGTCATTGGCGTCTCTTGGCCTGACCCTGCCGTTGGAGGTGCTGGTGGATCCGCAGATTTTCGCCGTGCGCACCATGGATATGGCGGTGGGACAGGAACGGTATTATTCCCGTTCCTATATCAATATGGACCGGGAAGCCTTTGACCGCTGGTTGATCTCGCTGCTGCCGCCCACGGTGGAGGTGAAAGAACAGGCGATCTGCCAGGCGGTGGAACGCTGCGCCGGAGGCTTTCGCATTACCTATCGGCAGGGTGGCTGTGTACGCACCCTTTTCGCACGAATATTGGTCGGCGCGGACGGCGGACATTCCCTGGTGCGGCGGCAGCTGTTCCCCGGCTCATCCCTCCGCCGTTACACCGCAGTGCAGGAGTGGTTCGACGCGGAGGAGCAATCCCCGTTTTACGGCGCGATCTTTGATCGGGAATTGACCGACTGTTACGCCTGGATGATTTCAAAGAACCGTCATTTGATCGTCGGCGGTGCGTTCCCTCAGGAAAGCGCGTCCAGCCGGTTTGCCGCCCTGAAAAGCAAACTCGCCGAGCGCGGTTTTTCCTTGAGCCACCCCGTCAAGCGGGAAGGCTGCGCGGTCTGCCGCCCGTCCGGCCCCGGCAATTTCCGGCTGGCGGCGGACGGAGCATTTTTAATTGGGGAAGCCGCCGGGCTGATTAGCCCCAGTTCTCTGCAGGGGATCAGCTATGCGCTGGACAGCGGCGTCCTGCTGGCCCATACGCTGGCGGATGGACCGGATGGGGCGGAGGATCGTTACCGGCGCCGCACGCGGGGACTTCGGCTGCGAATTCTCGGAAAGCTGATAAAAAACCCGGTGCTGTATACGCCGGGAATCCGCAAACTGGTGCTGACCTCCGGCATAGGCAGCCTGACGATACCGGCGTTCGGCCCAGAAAAACAGCGCCAATTCCCGTAACCAGGCGGCATTTATTGGCCGGGGTATGTCTGTTGACGTTCATTCCCGTGCGCCAGTTCACCCGCCTCCTGCCGTTTCTGCATATTCGTCCAACTGATAAACCCATACATATCGTTCGCCAAAAACATGACAAAACAGATCACAACCGATACATAGGACTTGTTGGAAAGGCTTGCGAGCACCCATAAAACAATTAAAACAACGTCGTTTGCCGCATAAGCTATCGCATAAAAGGCGCTTCTCCTAAAGGTTAAATAAACCGCCAGGAAACTGGTGGCAACGGATAAAGTGCTCGGTAATAAATTGGCCGTATGGAAGGCGGCAAGAATAAAGTAAAAGACAACGGTTACAGCAGCTGTCAGTCCTGTTAAAAAGACCATTTCCTTTCCCCCGAGTCGATTTACTTTTACCTCGGCCTTGTTCCCTTTATACGGATTCTTGAGCCAGGAAACAAATGCAAAGACCGCCATAGGGGCCGTCATGCCAACATATGTGATCATCTCCCCGTAATAAGCAAACGTGAACGAGATAATACCATACAGCACACTGAAAACGACCATTAAAAATTGGCCGAATGGATTTCCTTTTGCACAGAAAATCAGCGAAGTCACCCCTATAAGCGAGGCAGCCAGCGTGAGGTAGTTTTCCCTGTCATAGATAAAAAAGGACGCGGTAATGAGGGTTACGGATATCCCCCACAGGGCTATTTCGGCTCTGGTAAAATACCGGATCGCTGACTTGAACTTGTTTCGCATAAAAGCATACCTCCTAAAATAAAAACAACACTCGCTTACACATCTTCTAAGACCTAACGATGTGTCACGAATGCTGGTGCATTTTCTACCCGGTGGCAGATTTAAATATGAATTTTTAATGTTGGAGCAATGGGCCTATTATAGCATGTTTTTTTATAAAAGCAAGTCCTAATCATGGAGTCTATCTCCGGGTTTCCGATTTTATAAAAGGCCATAGGAACACGAGGTGTCCCTATGGCCTTTTCCCACGGTTTATTATTTCCGGTTAATGATCCCGGCAGACCGCCTGTAGATATCCGGCTATGCCGGCCGCGTCCGAAAGCTGCATCGCCTCCGCCGCGACATGGTCAGCGTCCGCTTCCCGCCAACCGGCGATCGTTTTGCGGGTGGCCAGCACCGCGGATGCGCTGACGCTGAATTCGTCCAAGCCAAAGGAGAGCAGCAGCGGGATCATAGGAGGATCGGCAGCCGCTTCCCCGCACATTCCCACCGGTATTCCCGCCTGTTTGGCCTCCGCGATCACATGGCGGATACTCCGCAGGACGGCGGGATGGAATGTAGTGTACAGCGATTCCACTTTGGCATTGCCGCGGTCGACCGCCAGCGTATATTGGGTCAGGTCGTTGGTGCCGATACTGAAAAAGTCGGCTTCCCGCGCCAGGCGATCAGCGATCAAGGCCGCCGCCGGCGTTTCGATCATCACGCCCATCTGGATCGCGTCGTCATAAGGCAACCCTTCCTTTGCCAGCGCAGCCTTGCAGTCCTCCAAAATCGACTTAGCGGCCCGCACCTCGTCCACTCCGGTGACCAGCGGCAGCATGATGCGGATGTTGCCGTATTTTGCGCCGGCCCGCAGCAACGCGCGCAGCTGGGTGCGGAACACATCCGGCTGGTCAAGGCTGTAGCGAATGGCTCGGTATCCCAAAAACGGGTTTTCCTCTTTCTCCATGTGCAGGTAGGAAACCGCTTTGTCGCCGCCCACGTCCAGCGTGCGGATAATGACCTCTTTTCCAGCCATCATTTCCGCCACTTCGTGGTAGATATCGTACTGTTCCGCTTCGCTCGGCATGGACGGACGATCCATAAACAGAAACTCCGTGCGGAACAGGCCGATGCCTTCGGCGCCGGCTTCACATGCGGCGCGCGCTTCAGCCAGGGAACCGATGTTGGCATAAAGGCGGTAGGCGGTTCCGTCCGCATTTACCGTGGGACGATTCCGGTATACGTCGAGCTGCCGCTGCTGTTCCTCCGACAGCGCCTGCCGGTGGGTATATTCGCCCAGCGTGCGCTCATCGGGAGAAGCGATCACCAGGCCGTCCGCACCGTCTACAATAACGGTGTCGCCATCATGCAGCTGGGATACGGCTCTGGGGATCCCTAGCACCGCCGGAATCCCCAGAGCGCGGGCCAGAATAGCGGAATGGCTGGTTTTACTGCCGATTTCGGTCAGCAGCGCCGCAACGGCGCCGGGGCGGATCCCCACCGTCATCGACGGGGTGAGATCCCGCGCCAGCAGGACGCTCCCCTGCGGCAGCGCGGCCATATCCACCGAGGTGACGCCCAGAAGCAGGGACAGCATTCGGGAGCGGATATCCCGCACATCGGTGGCCCGTTGGCGCATCATCTCATCCTCTACGCCCTCGAACATGGCGGCATAGGCGGTACAGACCTCATCGAGGGCTGCTTCCGCGCACTGTCCGCCGTCAATGCGCTCCTGCATCTGGGACAGCATGAACGGATCGTTCAGCATCGCTATCTGTCCGGTTAGGATATCGGCCTCTTTCTGTCCAACCCGTTTTTGTACGTCGTCGGCCATCTCCCACGTTTTCTGGCTGAAATCCTCGACTGCTTTTTGAAGGCGGGCTTTTTCGGCCTGTTTTCCGGCGTACTGTACGCCGGAGTAGTCCAGGGTCTGTTCCCGGACAATCACCACCCGACCGATGCCGATTCCGGCCGAGGCGCTCACACCATGCAACAGCATAGATTCTCTCCTTTCCCGGCGCGGCCGGCCGGTTTATTCGCCGAGTCCACCGTCCACCAGGGCGACGGCGGCCTTCAGGGCTTCTTCCTCGTCGGCCCCTTCGCAGCGGATTTCGATCTCACTGCCCTGCTTAATACAGGCGGCCATCAGATTCATAATGCTTTTGCCGTTGATCTCCTTACCGCCGAAAAGAATGGTAATATCGCAGGCATAGGGGGTCATCGTATTGATAAAGAGCTGCGCGGGGCGCATATGCATTCCCATGGGATTGACAATCGTCGTTTTTGCTGAAACCATATTTCATGCCTTCCTTTCCAAATGTCAGCAGGGAACGGTCACGCCGTGACCTCCTGCGGTTTATTCTTTTTCAGCAGGGCGAGCAGCAGCATCCCCACTACAGAGCCAATCACCAGAGCGGCCAAATATCCCAGTACATTCCCAACCACCGGGAAGACAAAGATACCGCCGTGAGGAGCGCGCAGGGTGCAGCCAAAAGCCATGGACAGCCCTCCGGCCACCGCCGAACCCACAATGCAGGAGGGTATAACCCGCAATGGGTCTGATGCGGCGAAGGGGATAGCGCCCTCTGTAATAAAGCAAAGGCCCATAATATAATTGACCAACCCGGATTTGCGCTCATCCGCTGTAAATTTTTTCTTGAAGAATGTTGCGCACAGGGCGATGGCCAGCGGCGGGATCATCCCGCCCACCATAACCGCGGCCATAATGTCGTAGTTGCCGGTGGCGATCGACGCGGTGCCGAAGACATACGCCGCCTTGTTGAAGGGGCCGCCCATGTCGATGCTCATCATGCCGCCGACCACACAACCCAGCAGGATTTTGCTGGCGCCGCCCATGGAATTCAGCAGCCCCGTAATACCGTCGTTGATGGCGGCCATGGCCGGATTGATGGCAAACATGATCACACCGATCAGCAGAATGCCTATGAGGGGATAAATCAGCACCGGCTTAATGCCTTCCATGCTGTCGGGCAAGCGGTCAGTCGCTTTCCGGAGCAGTAGTACCAGATACCCCGCGATAAAGCCGATCAGCAGCGCGGCCAGGAAGCCGCCGGATACCGCGCCCTCTCCGGAAATATTCAAGAAAGAGTTGCCTTGCTTAGCGATAAAGCCGCCCACGATACCGACCGCCAGGCCAGGCCGGTCGGCGATGCTGTAGGCGATATAACCCGACAGGATGGGCAGCATGAAGCCGAAGGCCGCGTCACCGACGGTCTTGAAGAAAGACGCGACAGGGGTATTGGAACCGAAGTTGCTTGGATTGATGGCGTAATCGTCCAGCAGAAAGGCCAGCGCGATCAGGATACCGCCGCCGATGACAAAAGGCAGCATATG
>URYP01000040.1 GCA_900552115.1 uncultured Oscillospiraceae bacterium
GCTGTATGGCTTGCACCGCCGCCTCCGTGGCCTCGTCATAGGTACCGTTTGCCGTGACGGTTGGGACAAAATCATGCAGGGTAGCCGCTTGGTTGAGCAGCCCTTGAAGGTCCTCCACATCGTCCCCAGTCATGCCCAGGGACAAATACCGTCCCGGATAAATCAGGCTGCTGTCCGGCACCTGATCCGGCGGAACATTCGCCACCGTATCCCGGTACACGGAGAGCAGCTTATTCCAGGTTTCACGATCCAGTACCCCGGTGGGCTCCAGACCGTATTGCCGCTGGAACGCGGTCAGCGAGTCAACCGTGTTCTGGTCATATATACCATCGACAACGGGTACGGGAATCTGATTGTCGAAATAAGCGACTACCGCTAAAATATACTGAACGACCCGCACCTCTATCCCGGTATCCCCCAGGTTGAATTCACGGGGATATAGCCGTGAGGCTTCATCTGGAGACAATCCTTCCGAATACAGCTCATTGAGCTGCTTAATACCATTATAAATCGATTTTATTTTATACCAGGTGGCTTTGCCCACAATACCATCCACCGTCAAATTGAATATTTTCTGGAATTCCCGCACGGCAGCCTCGGTTTCCACACCGAACTGACCGTCGATAACCGACAGACGGGGTATGGCCGGATAATTGTCGGCAATGCGGTTTAGCTGCCGCTGGATGATACGCACATCCTCCCCCGCGTCGCCCAGCCGCAGCGGGACGCCGGGATAAGAGCGCTCGATGCCGGCCACAGGGGCGTTGAACACGATATTGATATCGTCGCCATAGTACCGCTGCAGGATCTCATAAGGCACCAGGCCTTGCTCCGCGAGGCCGACGGTTCCCCACTGGGACAGGCCTTCGCAGGTGGTGGTCGTGCCGTTGCAATACTGCGTAAAATACGGCTGAACACTACCCTGGCGCACAACATAGTCGTTGAAGATGTCGTCCACTATTTGGGAGATGTTTTCAAAAATATCCCGATCTTTAATAAACTTTTGATCGGTCTGGGTCGAACTGGTGATATCGAAATCATATCCCCGGCTGGGATAATACTCGGTATAAATCCGGTTGAGGGCAAAGCTGATTTGGGCAAGGATATTGGCTCGGATGGCGGATTCCGGCCAGGTGGGATATATTTCGCTGGAAGCGACGTTTTTTATGTAATCCGAAAACGATACCCGCACGTTTTCGGCAGGCCGGTTGGCGGGCCCCAGGTGGACGGTGATATATTCGGGAATAACCGGATAATCGATATTCTCCGTCACAGGTGCGTTGGTTTCAGCCATGGCTATCCCTCCTTTCAGGATTCCGACCGATCGGGTAGGAACCGTACCGGCTGGATGGAGTTGATGCCCTCGAATATAGGCACCTGCTGGTATATTTCAGTGCGATAGTCGGGATGACTGACCCGGATGTCGTACGTGGCATAAGGGGCGATGCCTTCCGGCGCTTCGGCCAGTTTTTTGTCCGGCGCTGGCAGGACGATACTATCAAAAATACCGTTTTCATCGGTTACGCCGGACGCGAATTCGTGTACGCCGTCCTGGAAACGGCGGCTGACTGTTACCTGTGCGCCGGGAACGGGAACCGCCTGCCGGCCGGCGTACGCCTGAATTTTCAGGGTGCCGGTCTTGGGATTCTCCTGCAGGAACGCCTCATAGGTGACGTTTTCAGGCGCGATGGACTGCAGCGGGTCCTCCCCATCGCCGGCTTCGGGCGGATTCACCTCAATCTCGTCGGACGAGGGAACGGCTGGGGACGGTGCGGGAGCTGGTTCCGGTGCTGGCGGCGCGGCAACTGGAGCCGGAGAAGCCGGCGGCTGCGGCAAGGTGCTGCGGGCTGCCGTTTCCATGAGTTCCGCCTTATACCGGTCGATCATCGCCTTTAATGAAGTTTGATCCATATCATTTCCTCCAATCCACAAATGCTTCCTTAACAGTATAGCAGCCGGTTTCGAATTGGTGATTCCGGTTTACAACGAAAAAAGCAGGACAAAGCCCACGGCTGTCCGCGTTTTTTCAGGTAAATACGCTCAAAACCACAAAGGGACCGTTGTTGTAAGTGGGGAAACCAGAGCGGATATATTCACAAAAGAAGCAAAACGCGGTATTGGCGAAAGGATGGGTCCGCAAGCAGGACGCTAATGAGTACAGTACCATCGGCAATGTGTGTGCCGGAGGCTGCCAGTGAACCGGCCACACGGATGAGGAGATACACTAAAAAACCGACCCCGCGGACACATTCCGCAGGGTCGGTTCCAATTCGTTTTCACACGCCGCTTTCAAAAGAGATAAATGCAATACTCAGTTAAACAGTTTACCCATCTCAGCTGCGCAGGCCGGGCAGATATTCTTACCCTTATACGTAACAACATCACGGGCGTTACCGCAGAACATACAAGCAGGCTGATATTTTTTCAAAATAATGGTGTTGTCTTCCACAAAAATCTCCAAGGGGTCTTTATCGTCAATTCCCAGAGTGCGGCGGAGTTCCTTAGGCAGGACAATACGGCCCAAATCGTCTATTTTTCTGACTATTCCCGTCGATTTCATTGCGATTCCCCCAAATCAATGAATAAAACAAATCATGTGACCTCATTCGTACTGTATACATAGATTACCAGTTATTTCCTCATCTGTCAAGTCGCTTCCTGTCGAAAACCGGACATTTTCCACCGAATATTCCACTTTTTTTAGAAAACTACAGATTCGGCTCAAAATACAGTATGTCTTTTCACAAGTTTTACACCAATTATCCCCACGGTTATCACCGTAACGGCCAGTACCGCCCCGCTGATGATAAAAGCAGTAAACAGAGAGTTGGTGTAGGATACCATCAGGGCGTAAAGGGAAGGAGAAGTGATACCAAGCCGTTCCACACCACCGGAGGAATACAACCATGCCGGATAGGCGATCAGCATAACGGACGCCCCCAAACAGGCGCTGTTGACGCCCCGCACCGCCCGATGGGCATAGGAGGACACGCGGAACAGCATAACCAGGCTAAGGATATCGAGCAACACCAGGCCGCCGATCCCAGCCCATACAACCGTACGGTACCGAGACGTGTACTGTCCCAGCATTCTTAAAAGGGATTGGTCGGCCTGCTTCTTATAAGCTTCGATGCAGAGGTCGCTTAAATGAGACAGGTTGGTTTTCACCTCGTCCGTTATGGTTACGCCCTTTTGTTTCGCGTATGCCAAGAGACGGTCGTTCAGGTTTTTGGAGAGCGCCTTGGCGTCAATTGTATAATTTTGGCCGGCATAGGACGCTTTGACCGCGCCGCGTATATCGAGATACAGGGTATCCTCATCGACAGCGGACGCAAAAAACGATTCCTCTATCCCGGCTGGGAGTCCATAAGCCGCGTACTGATCCTTCAAAACCTGCACCGCTTTTTGATAATACTGGCTTTTTTCCATATGGTCAAGCAGGTAGGATTCGCTGCATAACGTCCCGGCAAAAATACACATGGTTACCAGCAGCGTCGTAAACAGCGCCGCCAAAAAGGTGAACAGGCAGCGTACAATCCGTTTGGTCAGCAGGGGCGAAGCCACCGGGCATCCTTCTTTCCTTATTTGTTCAACAGGACGCGGGGCCCCGATTCATATTTGGCATAAACAAAATATCGATTGGGGGTAAGCCCCAACATATCAAAGGGATAACAGGTATACAGCACCAGATTCTCCTCACGGGCGTTCAAATCGTACGCCGTGGTATCGGATTCCGGCAAAACCGCCGTTTTTGTCACGCGGTACCGGTAGGTACCATAATTGGTTTTCAGCGTAATAATATCCCCGGCTTCCACATTTTTAAGGCCGTTAAAATAGCTGTTATTGTGCCCGCCGATTAAAATGGTGCCGCCACAGCCCGGATAGGCACTGCCGTTATACTGCCCTACTCCGCGCTTCAACTCGTTGTTGGAATCCCCAAAAAAGAGAGGGGCGTCCACCGAGCGGCCATCAATAGACAAATTGCCGAAAAGGGCGCCAAAGGCCGGAAAGGTAATCGAGCTGGCATCCACCGTCTCCCCCGTTTCCGGGACAGACTGGTTGGTAAACAAATCGTCGTATGAGGAATCGTCCTGCAGGCTCATTTTATCATCCAGCGACATCAGGCTGATAAGATTATGAACGGGGACCAGCACCGGTGAGGCCGCCGCATAAAGGATAATATATCCTACCAGAGCAAAAAGCAATGGCATACCTAAATATGCCATTGCTTTCTCAATCCATCCGGACAATTTCATTTTACGCGAACCAGCTGTTTTTTCCGTACGACCACCATCGCGGCCGCCATCAAACCGAGCAGCCCGGCGCCGATAACCGCAGCCGGCCATACCGACGCGGTGACGCCGCCGGTAACTTTAACGGCCGGTACGTTGGTAAACGCCACTTTGCCGTTGGGATCCACAATGATAACATTCGTGCCGTCATAAGTCAGCGTCATGCCGATAACCGAAACCATTTTTTTAGCGGTATCCAGCAAAGACGTCTTGACAGAATAAGGCAAGGCGCTGAGGCTGGCCGTGGTCTGCGATTTCACCAGCGAAATCCCCTCGTCCAGCAGCGCGTCGATCTCATTAAACTGTTCCTGAGTCATGTCCACAGAGCTGATAAAGTAGTTCTTAGCCTGGTTGACATACGATACCGGCAGGGAAATGGTGCTTCCGCCCGCGTTGACTACCGACTGGCTCAACTTATTGATCAACGCTTCTTCGTAAGAATTCAAACCGTCCTGCGCCGCAGCGCTCACGGTGAGCATCATAATGCTCATTATACCGGCCAGAAGGCCGCTAATCCATTTTTTCATGGTTCATTCCTCATTTCTTCAAATAATTTTTACCGCTTCCTCAAACAAGCCGCCAGATGAAATTTTCGATACTAATATAACTATTACAGTTTTTTATAGTATACGATATTAAGATTAAAAAGTAAAGATGTTTTTCATATATTTTTAAAAAGAAAATACTTCCTATTTCACGGCGCGGAAATTTTTAAAAATTTAAAAATAGGTCTTGCATTTTATCAGTATATTCATTATAATAGACAAGCGTTCCCATTCAGAACGCTATAGGGAGAGATGGCTGAGTTGGTCTAAGGCGCACGATTGGAAATCGTGTAACGGCTTAAACCCGTTCGAGGGTTCGAATCCCTCTCTCTCCGCCACGTCGTCGCGTACTATGTTCGCGGCGACTTTTTATTTATAAACGTCGTCAGGCAATCCCGTTGTCGCCTCCTTTCTGTAAAAGAAGTAACATGTTATTAAAACACGTTTCAGCCAATAGACGAATGGACCACCATGGTACAGTCCGGAGAGGGTAACGGCAACGGTGGTTTTGCTATTTCCCGTTTATGACAACAAGCAGTCACCGGGCTTTCAGATTACGAGTTTGTGCCCGGCTCCGGGGAGACGTAGACAATAAGGAGGACAGGATATGCCGGTGACCATTCCCGTCAATCATTTTAACCTCGATCAAATTGCCGGAAGCGGACAGTGCTTTTCATGGGTAAGGCTGGATGAGGGACGGTATGCCATAGAATCCGCCGGCCGGTATGTGGAGGCCGCGCAGGAGGGAAATGCTCTGTTCCTCTCCTGTGAAAAAGCAGTCTATAACGACTTCTGGAAAGGCTATTTTGACCTGGATACCGATTACGGGGCGTTCCTGCGGCGGATTCCCGCCGCTGACGCCTGCTTAACCTCGGCCGCAAGGTACGGCGCGGGCGTGCGTATTCTCCGGCAGGATTTATGGGAGATCATGGTCAGCTTCCTTATCTCACAAAACAACAATATTCCCCGCATCATCGGCTGCCTGCAGCGGCTGCGGAAGACCTACGGCCGGCCACTGTCCAAAACTTCTAAAGTTTCCGCCGCCTTTCCCCGGCCGGACGAGCTGGCCGGGGCATCGGAAGCGGACTTTCGGGCGCTGGGCCTGGGATACCGCGCCCGCTATCTGGCCGCGATGACGCAGCGGATGAAAGACGGTGGACTGGATGAACTGGCCGGCATACTCAAAGCGCAAAACGACGATCAGGTGCGGGAACGTCTGCTCTCCTTCACCGGCGTTGGCCGGAAGGTGGCGGACTGCATTGCACTGTATGGCCTGCACCGGTTGGACATGTTCCCTGTTGACACACATATAAAGGGGATTTTAGCACATCATTATCCCAGTGGTTTTCCATTTGACGAGTATAACGGATGCCGGGGCGTGATGCAGCAATATTTGTTTTTTGCTGATCTCGCCGGGGAAACCGGCAGGCAGGCAGGTTAAATAGCGTGGGATAAAGGCCGGACATATGTCCGGCCTTTCGTTTGCTGCATGCGAATCCACTCTGTTATGCCCGATTGTTTAACCGCTCCTGATCTTTAATCTGCTTGTCAAATGTATGATTTTCCCCCTATCGTTTCATACTAGTGGTATCCCAGAAAAAAGGAGCCGGATTGTATGAACGGTTATTTTGAAGGCTGGTATTATAAACACCAGTCGCCGGACGGATCGGTTGCCCTGATCCCCGCCTTCCACCGGGAAGAAAACGGGAGGGAATACGCGACTTTGCAAGTAATTACCGATTCCCTGTCCCGCGCCGTACAATTTGACACGTTTTCCTTCAGCCGGCGTCGCGACCTGTTCCGGTTGGGGGCGCATACCTCCTTTTCGCATAAAGGAGCGCATATTTACGTTCATACCCCGCAGCTACGGCTGGACGGATGGCTGCGTTACCGGAATTTGAACCCACTCCCCCACGACATCATGGGGCCGTTCCGGTTCGTTCCGTTTATGCAGTGCCGGCACAGCATTTTTAGTCTCAGCCACCGGGTGGACGGGTTCCTGCGCATCAATGAACGGATGTACCGCTTTGATAACGCGGCCGGCTACATGGAGGGCGACCGCGGACACTCCTTTCCCAAACAATACCTGTGGACACAGGCCAACTGGGACCGCAACAGCATTATGCTGTCCGCAGCCGACATTCCTTTGGCAAACAAGCATTTTACCGGCTGCATCGGTGCGATTCTTGCCCATGGAAAAACCTACCGGTTCGCTACGTATACCGGCGCACATGTGGAATACGCCGACAAACGCACGCTGGTCCTGCGGCAGGGAGATGTCCGCATACAGGTGGAATCGCTGGGAGATGGCAACGGCCAGCCGCTCGGCGCGCCGGAGCAGGGCCGGATGAGCCGCACCATTCACGAAAATTTATCCTGCCCGGTGCACTATCAGATTTGGCGGGGCCGCGAGCGGCTGATGGATGTTGTCAGCCGGGAGGCCAGCTTTGAAAGCGCCTGGAATTGACCGCTATTTTTCATGCGCGCGCATAACCGCCGGAGGATTATCCATACTAATAACACCAACGCATAAGGAGGCATACGATATGCATGACCATTCAGTAGATAAAATTGCCGCGGAAATCGACAGCCGTATCCAGCGGCTGGAAGAACACCGCTACGATCCCATCGACGTAACCGGCAACCATGTGGAAGAACTGAACCAGGCCGTTTCCAAGGTGATCGGCACAGCGCTCATCGGCGAACTGAAAAACCTGAAATCGTTTGTGGAAGGACTGCAGTGACGCAGTCCTTTTCCTTTACACAACCCGTTGCCAGGGAGCGCCCGCTCTGCTATAATACCGGTAGAAACCGGTAGGCGGATAAGGGGGGTGCGGCGGTGAAAATCATATTGTCTCCAGCCAAGCGCATGCATGAGGATACAGACTTCTGGCCTGTACAAACACCGCTGCTCCTGGATAAAGCCCTTTCGCTGTGGGAGTATATGAAATCCCTGTCCTTGCCCGAACTGCAGCGGCTGCTCTGCTGCAACGACGCCCTGGCCCGCGAAGCCTTTGACCGCTATCACCGGTTCGATCCGCGCAAAGCGATGACGCCGGCGCTGCTGGCTTATGACGGCATTCAATACCGGTACATGGCGCCGCAGGTGTTTGAGGAATCCTATTTTGAATATGCGCAGGAGCACGTGCGGATTTTATCCGGGCTGTATGGGATACTGCGGCCGTTCGACGGCGTCGTCCCCTACCGGCTGGAAATGCAGGCCCGTCTGCGCACCCGCTTTTGCCGGGATTTGTACGACTACTGGGGCGGCGGCCTCGCCGACGCGGTTTTGTCCGGCGACCGGCTGCTTATCAATCTGGCGTCACGAGAATACAGCCGGGCGGTTCTCCCGCATTTGCCGGCCGGCTGCGATTGCATCACCTGCCGCTTTGCTGAGCGGCAGGCCGGCCGCCTGATAGAAAAAGGCGTTTACGTCAAGATGGCACGGGGAGAAATGATACGGTATATGGCACAGCATCATATAGAAAACGCGCAGGACATCAAGGCATTTGATCGGCTCGGCTACGCGTTTGAGGAAGCCGCATCCGACGACCATACTTTCGTATTTGTACAGAAACAGTAAAGAGGAGGCATGTATATGCTGCAAGCAGGTGAAAAAGCTCCGTTATTTACCCTGAACGACAAAGATGGCCAACCGGTCAGTCTGTCGGATTTCCAGGGTCGGAAAGTAGCGCTTTATTTTTATCCAAAGGATAATACGCCGGGGTGTTCCCGTCAGGCGGCGGCGTTTGCCGCGGCCTTTGAAGAATTCAGGCGGCAGGGGGTTGAGGTGATTGGTATCAGCAAGGACAGTGAGCAGAGCCACTGCCGCTTCGCTGAAAAATACAGTCTGCCCTTCCGGCTCCTTTCCGATCCTGACCGGCTGGCGATCGAAGCCTACGACGTATGGAAAGAGAAAACCCTGTATGGAAAAACCAGCATGGGGGTGGTGCGCACGACGTATCTAATCGACGAGGAAGGACGGATTGCCCACGTATGGGAAAAAGCCAAGCCGGACACCAACGCGGGTGATATCCTGGCCTGGCTGCAGGAGAACGCGTCATGATCCAGCTGCTGTTTGTCTGCCACGGCAATATCTGCCGTTCTCCCATGGCAGAATTTGTCATGAAGTATCTTGCCGCGCAAAGCGGACGGGAAAAGGAATTTACCATTGCCTCCGCCGCAACCAGTACGGAAGAGCTGGGGCATGACATTCACCACGGAACCCGCAGGCAGCTGGTGCGCCGAGGAATTCCTTTTACACCCCGGCAGGCGGTCCAGCTCCAGCCGGAGGATTATGACCGGTACGATCTTTTCATCGGCATGGATGAAGAAAACCGCCGCGAAATGACACGCATTTTCGGAAGTGATCCCGACGATAAAATCCATTTGCTGCTGGAGTTCGCCGGGAGTGACCGTTCCATCGCTGATCCATGGTATACCGGCCGCTTCGAAGATACCTTCGAGGATATCCTGGAAGGATGCACCGCCCTGCTGGAGCATACCTAACGCGGGTTCTTATGTACATCCAACACGCAAAAGCCTTCCGACAAAATCGGAAGGCTTTTGTTGTTATCCCGTTTATGCGGGAGGGTCGATCTGTTTTTCCGGAGGGAGAAACGGCAGGTACTCCCCGAAACGCTCCTGCCGGATAGGCATAACCGGATGTTTTACATCGTCAAACAAAAGGACTAACGCAGGAGCGATATGATGATGCCGTTTTGTGATATAGTAACTGATAAGGCGATCCTCACGAAGCAGCCTCCGGACCATAGCGTGATAAGAAAAATAGCCCATTTTCCGCCCTCCAGATCCTGATATAAAGAATATCCGATATCCGCATTATTAAAAAATAGAAGCCCTCTATTTCTGCAGTTGAAAACTATTTTATTCCATTAAGAAATGTCTCGTAACTTTCATTTATACGTGCTTTTTCATCAAGAAATAAAATATTTTTCACAAAGCGAACCATATATCGTTTTCTTTTTATGGAGATTACGATACAATTTTAACCATTGCAGAAGGAGGGATTTGATGGATCAACCGTTGAGAAAATGGCTGGCCGCCAGGCTGAAAAGCCAGCGGCAGCTTTTGGGTATGACGCAGGCTGTTGTCGCCGAACGCTGCGGCATCTGCACACGCTATTATCAGAAACTGGAAAAAGGGTTGGTCAACGCCAGTTTGGATGTTGCGCTGCGCCTGGCCCGTGTCCTTGCATTCAGTCTGGACGCCTACCACAACGAAACAGGTGATTGAACATGTATGGCTACCGCGTATTTGAGTCCTGTGTTCCCGATCAACCAGATCGGACAAGCTATGGCTTGGAGCTGTGGCGCTATGAAGACGGTAACAACGAAAGGCTGGCGGTTATACCGGATATTTCTTTACATAAAAAGCCGCTTCTGTTGCTGGCGATCCAGTGCACAGCCGGACAGCTTGATCCCATTCATCTGCGGGACGTACTGGATGACTTTTTCAGCAATGTTTAACCCGCCAACAGTATTGTGTCCCACGACGGGTAAATATTGCGCTTCATTATTAAAGGATAGCCCTGTACAATGAACGAACATGACGAGGGTGCGTTTTGTGTTTTATCTAAACTGTGGAATTTCCACTATGATGCGGCGTCCGGTCCATATTTCCAGTTTTGTACTGGTGGTGTTGTCCTGGCCCTTTAAGGTACCATACCGGCTGTCATCGGTCTGCCGCTCTCTCCTGTATCTGCCAGCGTTCGTCATGAACCGCATTGCCGTGGTGTGGGCCTCCAGTAAGAAGCCTTATTCACCCTGCTGAAAGTGTTCCACCAAAGTTTTGACGTATTCCTTTAACCGGAATCATCCAAAAAAGGCGGCATGGCCCTTTGGCCATGCCGCCTTTTTAACCAGTTATGTTTACAGAACGCGCACGCGGATCACGCCGTCGATTCCTTCAATCGCTTTTATACTGTCGTCGGTCGGCAGGTTCGCCAGATCGAGGATGGTATACGCGTAATCCTTTTTGGAACGATTGGTCTGGCTTTCGATGTTGGTCCCCGCAAACGCGCCGCTTACTTTAGAAAGCACATCCGGGACATTGCGGTGCAGCACGCAGACGCGCGCCCGTCCGCTGCGGGGAGCCGACACCTCGGGATAATTGACCGAGTGGGTAATGTTGCCGTTTTCGAGATAATCCCGCAGCTCATCGGCCGCCATCACTGCGCAGTTGTCCTCGCTTTCGGGCGTGGACGCGCCCAGATGCGGGATAGCGATGACATGTTCCACATCCAGCATATCGTCGCTGGGGAAATCGACCACATAAGCCGCCACCTTGCCGTCGGCCAACGCCTTTTTCATATCGGCGGTGTTGGCCAGATCGCCACGGGCGAAATTGAGAATCCGCACACCATCCTTCATGACCGCGAACGCCGACTCATTGAGCATTTCCTTGGTATCCGGCGTCAGCGGGACGTGGACAGTGATATAATCGCACACTTCGTAAATATCGGTCAACTTGGCGGCGTGATGCACCGAGCGGGACAGCTGCCAGGCCGCATCCACCGACAGGAAAGGATCGTAGCCGTAAACCTCCATGCCCAGCTTTTCCGCTGCGTTGGCCACCAGCACGCCAATGGCGCCGAGACCAATCACACCCAGCTTTTTCCCCTTGATTTCCGGGCCGGCAAAGGCGCTTTTGCCTTTTTCCACCAGCTTGCCGACCGCGTCGCCCTCCCCTTTCAAGGTTTTGGCCCACTCAATCGCGGAAATGACTTTGCGGGAGGAGATCAGCATGCCGGCCAAAACCAGCTCTTTCACCGCGTTGGCGTTGGCGCCGGGCGTATTGAACACGACGATGCCCTTTTCGCTGCAGGCGTCCACCGGAATATTATTGACGCCCGCGCCCGCCCGGGCGATGGCGCACAGGTTCTCCGGAAGTTCCATATCGTGCATGGCGGCTGACCGCACCAGAATGCCGTCCGCGCCATCCACTTCGCTGCCCACCGTATAGCGGTTTTTGTCAAACCGTTCGGTACCGCAGACGGCGATTTTATTCAGAGTGAGAATGTTCATCATAACGAAACCCCTTCCCGATTAACGGCGCTCAGCCGTTTTCTTTTTCGAACTCTTTCATGAAAGCAACCAGTTTTTCCACGCCTTCGGTGGGCATGGCGTTGTAGATGGAGGCACGCATGCCACCCACGGAACGATGGCCTTTCAGGTTGACGAAGCCGGCCGCGGCCGCTTCTTTGACAAATTTCGCGTCCAGATCCGCATCGCCGGTGACAAACGGGATATTCATCAGCGAACGGTCCTCTTTAACAACGGTGCCCTTGAACAGGGAAGAGCTGTCGAGATAATCGTAAAGCAGTGCGGCTTTCTTCTCATTGATGGCTTTCATCTCGGTCAGGCCGCCGATATCGTTTTTGATCCAATCCAACACCAGCTTGCAAATGTAAATGGCGTAGCAGGGCGGAGTGTTAAACATGGAATCGTTGTCCGCATGGGTCTGGTAGTTGAACATGGTGGGGGTGATATCCCGCGCATGGCCAATCAGATCTTCGCGCACGATCACAACCGTCAGGCCGGCCGGGCCCATGTTTTTCTGCGCGCCGGCATACAGCACGCCGAATTTGGACACGTCGATAGGCTCGGACAGGATGCAGGAGGAGATATCCGCTACCAGCGGCACGTCGCCGGTCTCCGGCAGCGCGGTAAACTTCGTACCGTAAATGGTGTTGTTCAGGCAGATGTGGAAATAATCCGCGTCTTTGGTAAAGGTGGACGGATCCAGTTTCGGGATGTATGTATAGGTTTTATCCTGGGAGCTGGCCACCACATGAGCGTCGCCGTAACGGGCCGCTTCTTTATAGGCTTTATTGGCCCACTGGCCGGTGATGACAAAATCGGCTTTACCGCTGCCCGTCATCAGGTTGAGGGGCACCATGGCAAACTGGGAGGACGCGCCGCCCTGCAGGAACAGCACTTTATAGTTATCCGGAATCTGCATGACCTCGCGCAGCAACGCTTCGCATTCCTTGATAATGCCGTCGTATACTTTGGAGCGGTGGGACATTTCCATAACCGACTGTCCGGAGCCTTTATAGTCCATCATTTCATCCGCCGCGGTTTTCAGCACTTTTTCCGGCAGGACGGACGGCCCGGCCGAGAAATTGAACACTCTTGCCATAATCAAAACCTCCATCTAAACTCGTACTTGAGCAATTGGTAATATTGTACTGCGTTGTATAAAAATAGTCAATCCACAATTGCGAAGAAAATCAAAAAATACACAGTGGGCGAAGGGTTTTTCGGGAAATTGCTTGCATATGCATGGTATAAGCGATATAATATAGTCAAATTATCAAAATTCATTGCATAAGAGAGGTCACAGTTATGATGACGGTGGAAGATGTCCGGCGAATCCTGAAAGCCGAGCTGATCTGCGGCGAAAATTTCCTGCAAACGGAAGTCCACAATGCCTGCGGCAGCGATATGATGAGCGATGTGCTGGCTTTTGTCAAGGACCAGTCGGTGCTGCTCACGGGGCTTGTCAATCCCCAGGTCATCCGCACCGCCGAAATGATGGATATGGTCTGCGTGGTGTTCGTGCGGGGCAAGGACCCCTCCCCGGACATGATCGCGCTGGCCGAAGAGCGCAACATGGTGCTGATGAAAACGCCCCTGCGCATGTTCACCGCCTGCGGCCTCCTGTATACGGAAGGCCTCAACGGCGGCGAGCCCTGCTGACAGGGGGCTGTATTCATGGATATTAAACTGCATTACGACGTCCCAGGGGATGATTTCACCCAGGCGGGCGCGGCCTCCAGCGCCGTCAAGGTCAAGCTGAAACAGCTCGGGTTTGATCCCGGCGTGGTCCGGCGGGTGGCCATCGCCATGTACGAGGGCGAGATCAATATGGTGATCCACGCCGGCGGCGGCGAGGCCGACGTGGATATCCAGCCCGACCGCGTCGTGATCGTTCTGACCGACCACGGACCTGGCATCCCGGATGTGGAGCAGGCCATGCAGGAGGGGTGGTCGACCGCCCCGGACCAGGTGCGGTCGCTCGGCTTCGGCGCCGGCATGGGGCTACCCAATATTAAAAAATACACCGATCAACTGGATATCGAAACCGAAATCGGCAAGGGCACCTGCATGACCCTGACGGTTTTGGTGGCGTAAGGAGAGTCTGTCCGTATGGAACAGTTTTTTCACTCTGTCACACTGGACAGGGATAAATGCGTGGGGTGTACCAACTGCATCAAGCGCTGTCCCACCCAGGCGATCCGGGTGCGGGCCGGCAAAGCGCAAATTATAACGGAGCGCTGCATTGACTGCGGCGAGTGCATCCGGGTTTGCCCCCATCACGCCAAAAAGGCGCGTCACGACACCCTGTCCATGCTGAATCAATTTGAATATACGGTAGCGCTGCCCGCTCCGGCCCTGTATGGCCAGTTCAACCACCTAAACGATATCGACGTGGTGCTGAGCGGCCTACGCGCGCTGGGGTTCGACGATGTGTTCGAGGTATCCCGCGCGGCGGAAATTGTGTCGGACGCCACCCGCATGCTGATGAACGACGGGAGGCTAAAAAAACCGGTTATCAGTTCGGCCTGTCCAGCCGTGGTGCGGCTGATCCGAGTGCGGTTCCCCGACCTGTGCGACCACGTGCTGCCGGTTAAGTCGCCCATGGAAGTGGCGGCCATGCTGGCCCGCAAAGAGGCTGTCGCCAAAACCGGCCTATCCCCTGACCGCATCGGGATTTTTTTCCTGTCCCCCTGCGCGGCCAAGGTTACCGACGCCCGCATGCCCATCGGCATCGACCGGTCGGAGGTGGACGGCGTCCTCGCCATCAGCGATATCTACCCGGCGCTGGTCGGCAAAATGAACAAGCTGAGCGAGACCGCGCCCCTCTCCCACTCCGGGATCATTGGGGTAAGCTGGTCGTACATAGGCGGCGAAGCCGCCGGGCTGCTCAATGAAAACCATCTGGCGGCCGACGGCATCGACAACGTGATTAAGGTGCTGGAGGAGCTGGAGGACGAAAAGCTGCAGGAGCTCGACTTTATCGAGCTGAACGCCTGTGCCGGCGGCTGCGTGGGCGGTATTTTCGCCGCGGAAAACGGCTATGTGGCGCGGGCGCGGATCAAGCGGCTGCGCAAATACCTGCCGGTATCCTGCAACCGCCTGGCGGACGCCGGCTCCGCCGCCTGCATGGATTGGTCGCATCCGCTGGAATTCGCGCCGGTGATGAAGCTGGCCGACAAGGTGGAGGATGCCATGCGGATGATGCAGGAGGTGGACGCCATCTGCGAGCGGCTCCCTAAGCTGGACTGCGGCGCCTGCGGGGCGCCTACCTGCCGGGCGCTGGCGGAGGACGTGGCCAAGGGGCTGGCGCGGGACACCGACTGCATCATCCTGATGCGGCAGGAAATTCAGCGCATTGCCGAACGTTTATCGACATTGAGGGATGATGATGACACTAACGCAACTGATTGAGGCGATGAATCTGCGGGTGCTGGTGGCGGGCGACCTGTCCCGCCCGGTGACCGGCGGCACCTGCGGCGACCTGCTGAGCTGGGTGATGGGCCGAGCCGAGCCGGATAGCGCCTGGGTCACGGTAATGGGCAACGTCAACGCCGTAGCGGTGGCCGTATTGGCGGACGTGGCCTGCATCCTGTTGGCCGAGGACGCGCCGCTGGACGCCCCCGCCCGCGAAAAAGCGGAGGGGCAGGGCGTAACAATTCTGCAAAGCGGCGACACCATCTACCGGCTGGCGGCGAAGCTCAGCCGTCTGCTGGAGCCTTGAACCCGGTCGGCCAGCCGCCGTCGAATGATGAGGGGATGCCTTTGCATTCCCTTGTTTTCATTTGTATTCTACACACGACCCATCGTATTTGTCAGGAGAGGAGGCGCGGCGGTGCGCTGTTATTATGACCTGCATATTCATACCGCGCTGTCCCCCTGCGGCGACAACGACATGACGCCGGGCAATATTGTCGGTATGGCGCAGCTTTGCGGCCTCAGCATTATCGCCGTGACCGATCACAACTCCTGCGGCAACTGCGGCGCGGTGATTCAGGCCGGGCAGGCGTTAGGCCTGCCGGTGATACCGGGGATGGAGCTGTGCACCGCTGAGGAGATTCATGTGGTCTGCCTGTTCCCCGCCCTGCCGCAGGCGCAGGCTTTTGAAGCGGCGGTTGCTGCCCGCCGGCCCGCCATTGCAAACCGGCCGGATATTTTTGGAGAACAGCGGTTTATGGACGAGCGGGATACTGTGACCGGGCTGGAGCCGACCCTGCTGCTGACCGCCACGTCTCTGACCCTCGAGGAGGTGCTGCCGCTGGCGCGCGCCCACGGCGGCACGGCTTTCCCGGCGCATATCGACCGGGATTCCTACAGCGTGCCGGCCGCGCTGGGCGATATTCCGCCGCTGGGGTTTGCGGCGGCGGAAATTACAGCCGGGGGCGACGTGGAGAAACTCAAAGCCGCTTATCCCGCCATTGCGGGCGCGATTCTGCCGCTGGATTCCGACGCCCACTACCTGCACCAGATCGCGGAAGCGGGCGCCTGGCTGGAATTGCCGGCCTGTACGCCCCAGGCGGTCATCGACGCGCTGGATGGACGTTTGGACTGCCGGTGGGGCCGGAGTAACGACACGAAATAAGGGGATATCATGGACAGTCAACCGGAAGAGATGCGCGCCTTTTTTACAGCGCGCATCAAAGAATACGAATCGCATATGCTTAACGGGGTTCCCGGTTGCCGAGAGGGGTATTGCCGGATGGCCGGACTGCTGCCCCCTGACGTGAAACAGCTGTTGGATCTCGGCTGCGGCACCGGGCTGGAGCTGGAACCGATTTTCGAGCGGTTTCCGGAGGTTTGGGTGACCGGCATCGATATGACGCCGGCTATGCTGGACGCGCTGCGGGCCAAATATCCGGACAAATGGCTCACCCTGATTCCCGGCGACTACCGGCATACCGCGCTGGACGCCGGCACGTTTGACGCCGCCATATCCTTTGAAACCATGCATCACCTGCCGCCGGCGGACAAACGCGCCCTGTATTCCCGTATCCGCCGGGCGCTGCGGCCGGGTGGCGTGTATATTGAGGGCGACTACATGGTAACCGATCCGGATGATGAGGCGTTTTTTCAGGCGGAAGCGGCCCGCCTGCGGGAGAAAAACGGGCTGGCTCCGGATGCCGTGATTCACTATGATACGCCCCTGACCATCGACCACCAGATTTTACTGCTGCTGGAGGCCGGGTTTGCCCGCGTGGAAATGGTTTGGCGGGAAGAAAACACCACCATTTTGACCGCCCAGGCCGGATGATCAGCGAAAATGATCCCACAAAATATAGCCGGGGTGACAGCTTTGTCGTCCCGGCTTTTGTCCCGCCGCTTGGGTTATATATTCCACTTGGTGTCTGCTGCCGAAAAGCCGTCGGGGAAGTCCGGCTCGTC
>URYP01000041.1 GCA_900552115.1 uncultured Oscillospiraceae bacterium
CACAGCCTTTTTCGCAGAACGCCGTATCTTTTTCTCAGACATCGAGAGCCAGCAGGATATCGTCGAGATAGGCGGCAAACCGGGCTTCACCGCCGGCGGAGTAGACCACCGTCACCGCTTGGACCGTTTTGCCGACGGTTGCCTCCGGCAGCGGCTGTACCACTGTCTGCCAGTCGTGGAGCGGAATGCCGGAGGAAACATGCCCGGTGGCCGGATCGCGCTTCTCCTGCAAAACCGCGGGGCAAAGGTCACTCAGAAAGCTGCCGTCGTCAAACAAAAGGTCTACGCCGACCATGCGTCCGGCCTCGCTGACAGGGCGCATCCGATAGGACAGAGTCAGGCCCTTCACGACCGGGATTTCCGTTTTGGCCAGACGATATCGCACCTCACAGAGGCCGTCGGTCATAGCGATGCCGCTGAAGGCAAATCCGCAGGAACCGGTATAGCAGACGTCGCCCCTTTGCCCGGTGATCACAGCCGCGGTTTCCAACTGGACGGCTTCCTGATACAACACTTTAGCGTGCGCGTCACACACGTCGACATTGCGCAGGACCGTGCCGCGCGCCTGTCCGCGGGCCAGGGTCATGGTGGCGGGACGCTGTTCAAAGCCGTTGCGCCAATAAACCGGACCTTCGGAGTGGGCGACCGGAACCGCCTCGTTGTGGGGCAGTTCCCGGCGCAGCAACTTGGTCACCGCGCCGGCAAGACGCAGATAAAAATCGGAGGACAGCCAGGTTCCGTCTGTCGACAACGTCTGGAAATACTGCCGCCCCTGCGGCAGGTCAAAGGAATCGGACGCCGCCTTGGCGATGGCCGTACCCTCGTCGTATTCGTCGAACATGGCGACATATCCGGCGTCTACGCCCGCCCGCGCATACCGCTTCGCCTGCTCCCAGAGAAAACGGCCCGCGTCGCGCGGGGTGGCGTCCGGATTCCCTCCTGTACCAAAATTGCTCCAGGCGAATCCGGCGAACATCACCGGCTGATAACGGATGCCGTGGGCCCGGCAATAGGCCAAATCCTTTTCAAGATGGCGACCGATCCACTGGTCTAGCGTTTCCTGGCGGAAGCGGCCCGGCGTCCAGGGGGAGGCCATATCCAGCATGGCGTACACCGCCGCGTACTCGTCCGTCACATCCGTCCAGCGGTTATCGGGCAGGCCGCCGATTACAAAATAGCCGCGTTCTTTCAACCAGCGGACCAGTTCCAAAGCATCGTCAGCGGCAGGATAACGTCCCGGTTCGGTTCCGGCCAGTCCCCAGATACAGATCACAGGTTTGCCGTCGGCGTGGGCGTAAGAGTGGGAGGCAATCAGGTTTTTCTCCTCGACATTGTGCAGCAGGTCGGCCTTGAAACGGTCGATAGCCTGCGCGCCGTCACGGCCGCAGCCGGACGTATCGTACATGATGTAAAACAGCCGGCCATGCCGCTCGGCCGCGTCCCGGACAGCGGTCAGGTGGGTGGGTTCCGGCTGGCTTTCGGCACGGGTGGCACCATAAAAACGCTGCACGCCGACCCCGTCTATCCCATATTCCCGCATCCAGCGGAAGTGAACGTCAATCGCCGCCGGATCATGGGCCTGATAAAACCGCACCGTCCGTCCGTCCGGATAGGTTTCAAACCGGGAGGGATATAGTACGGAGGAGGGATACTCCGTCAGATCCGGGAACATTTCGATATGGGCGTGGCCGGTTTCTGGCGCTGTTTTGTGGCTCCAGTGCCCCCAGCCGTGGTCGAGGTCCTCCGAAGCGTGGAACCAGGCCTGATAGCCGGCAAAGGTTTTGCCGAGCAGATGGTTTTGCTCCGTCTGCGGGGATGGTTTGACAGCGAATGTATTCATAAGAAATCTCCTTTAAGCCGCATTTTTATCCTGATTATACCATTTTATATAGACAGGTCAATCCCATTTTAAATAAAAAACGCCCCCGCGCGCATTTGGCGCGAGAGGCGCTATTTTACTGTCTAAGCTGCGCAGATGGTACCGGCCCATTAACCGGATGGGAACAGGCGCTCCCGGGCCGCACGGGCGGGATTTTGGTTTATCCTACCGTATTGATCAGGCGGCCGATTCCCTCAATTTCGCATTCCACCACATCGCCCGCCTTAAGATATCGGGGCGATTCCATCCCCATGGCTACGCCTTCGGGCGTTCCCATGGACAGGATGGTGCCGGCTTTCAGCACCATCCCGGAAGACAGTTCCTCTATAACCTCCGCAATGCCGAAGATCAGCCGGCCGGTATTGCTGTGCTGCCTTAGTTCGCCGTTTACCCGGCAGGAAATATCAAGCTTCGGCGGGTTGTCAAACGCGTCGGCGGTGACAATCCACGGTCCCATGGGAGTAAAGCCCTTCAGGCTTTTACCGAAAAACCACTGATGATGCCGCCTCTGCAAAGTGCGGGCGCTGACATCGTTGAGGATGGTATATCCCAGCACATACGAAAACGCCTCTTCCCGCCGGACGCGGTAAGCGTCGCGCGAAAGGACAACCGCCAGTTCCACCTCATAGTCGAGATCGGACACGAGATCGAAGTGCCCGTCGATCACACCGCCGGGCGCCACCGCCTCATCCACCCGTTTGGAAAAATAGGCGGCATAATCCTGTGTGCCGTCGCAGGCGGGCATGGCGGCACGGGCGGATTCCTCCGCGTGGCCGGCATAATTTAGTCCCAGGCAGATCACATCCTGCCGGGGGCGGGGGATGGGTGCCAACAGCGTTACCTCCGACAGGGGAAGGCTGGATTGGCCGGGCGCGGCGCGGCACCCGTCGCGGATCCAGTCGTTCATTGAGGAAAATCCCGGGATCGGGTATACGTCTGTGCCTTTCAGTACGCCTATAAATTCGCATCCTTTATACCGATAGCTCATCAGTTTCATGGGAGCGCCTCCTTTTAAGCAGTATTATAGTAGCACATTCTCATGCCGCAGGGAAGAGCAGCAGCCAGCTTTTTCAAGTGTGTATGAAAACTTTGTCTGATACAGGCAGCGTTTTAACATAGAATATTGGGTATTTAAGAGGCAAAAGCGAAAAATTGACATAAGTCTAAAAATAGCCGACACACTGTCTAAACCAGACGGAATATCTTTGGCGGGTTGAACGTAGAAAAGCATTTGACAGGTAAAAGATTGTTACGGTATTATGAATAAGGAGTATTGCCCGATGGGGTTGTATTTGTGCAAAACGCGAGTATTCGGGCAGGGGAAGGAGTTTTTACAAATGAGAAAGTGCAAACGTTTGCTTTCCGTAACGACCAGTTTACTCATACTGGCCTCTTCTTTCGCATTGCCGTACGGTGTGACGGCGGAGGGAACGGACCCGGCGGGGGCGTATCCAAACGCCGATCCGGACGAGCCCTATTACGTGGTTGGCCGTTTCCAGGATAAGGGAGATGTGACAACAACGCAATCCAATGTTACGGAAAATACCGGCAGCGATGCCGCGACCTATCCCAACAAGTGTTCCGGCGGGGATGTTTATATCACAGCCAAGCAGGCCATCGATTTGACCGGCTGGGATACCAGTACTCTGGCGGTCATGATGGATGTCACCACGTCCCGGCAGGACGGCGTTACCGGCGCCGGCTCTTTAACCGCAACGGGAAACCAGCGGTTTACGGTTCGCAACGGCAATGCGAATGTCATCGAAGCCGTGGCAACGCCCTACTTGACCAAGTTTACCACCAACTACGGCAACCGGGCCGGCGATACGATCCGCTATGTCATCCCGTGGGATTATCAGCACAACGGCAGTCCCATTCGCAAACGGGACGATACGACGGTTACCAGCCTGTACTGGGCTGTTTATAACGACTCGTACAAGCAGGATATCGATAAAAACGGCCTGTATGACGATGCGTATGGACTGGATGTGAAAATTGAGAACGCCCGCATTGTCGATCTGTCCCGTGACGGCAGCGGCGAAAAGAACGGTATGGTCGCCATGGTTACGCAGGATTCGTCCTGTACCACCAACAGCGGCGGTCTAATGACGATGGCTTATTCGCCCCTCTTAATGAATGTAGCCGGCAAGGCGGATCTGGTTGGAACCTTGGATCCGAGCAAGCTGCGCCTGGAGTATGAAGTTTCGGTTTCCGGAGACGGGGATCCGACCTATGTACATAACTCGGACTTTGGGATAAAGGTGGGAGACACGGAAATAAAATCCACCTGGCCGTCCGGGGTGCTTTCAAAAACCGATACATGGTACAGTTATTCCAAGGATCTCAGCGCCATGAGCGGTTTTAGTACGAACCTGGATTTCACCAACATCGGCCAAGTACGCTTTTGGATCTATAACGATAACGACGGCAACAATAACCATCCGCCTAAAGCCGAAATGACCCTGCGTATCCGCAATGTCCGCATCGTCCATTCCGATGTGGCCGACTTGCAGGCGGAATTCGATAAGGCCCGGAATTACGTGTATGAAGTGGATGATGCCGCCGCGGCCTATGAGGCGGCGATAGCCGACGCGCGTACTTTGTTCACCGACCCCACCACGATCTATACCGATTTTACCGATGCCATTTCCTCTTTGGCGGCCCTCAAGGGCAACCTGAACGGGTTCCGCGAGGTCACCTACGACGTGGCTAATTTCCCCACGGCCGAGCAGGTCTGGACCAGCAGCATGAACAACAGCAGCGGTAAAGGCATTTTTATGGACTGGAAAGGTACCAGCCAGCCGGCGGATATAACGGATGGGGAGACCTATACGGCCGTGGCGGGAACCGATCCGGCTGTGCGGGGTGCCATTGGCGCCAATCGGTACCTGACGGCTACCGTCACCCTGTCCCGCAACGAAGCGTATACCGGTGACCTGGCGCTGGCGGAAGGGGCGGAGCTGCCTAAACTCTCGAAACTGGACTTCCGCCTGCGTTCTCCGGACAGCGCCGATAAGACGATGGACACCACTACGGAGCGGCGTACCGATACCTATACCATGTATCCGGTCAGCTCCGTGAAGAACGCGGACGGTTCCGTGACCTATACGATGGAACTGCTGCTGGATGACAGCAAGAACATTTGGACCAATAACTCCACCTATGACCGGCGTCTGGACTGGAGCCGGGTGAATAGGATTTGGGGAACCTGGACGTTTGAATCGGAAATTGCCGCAAAGGCCAATAACTCTCAGACCAATATAAAGATGTCTGTTGACCAGCTTAAACTGGTCAACAAGACCGCACAAGCCATTGATGCCGCCATAGAGGAACTGGCCGGTGCAACATTTCCGGATGGGAAATATACGGCTGTGTCCATGGCTGATTACCTGGCCTGCCAGGCGGATGCCAAAGCCCTGATGGCCAGTGACAGCGCAACGCTTCAGGAAAAAAATGCCGTGCTGAAAGCGGCCGCTGAGGCCAAATCCAAACTGGAAGCGGTACTGAAAGAGTATGTACAGTTCGGCGCGCCGGAGACCGTGACGACCTGGACCAATACCGGTATCGAAAACCAGCATATGCAAAGCAAATCTTTCGCGGTAACCAGGAACGACATAACAGGCAGCGAGGACTTCTCCAAGCTGCAGCTGCGAATGGAAATTATGGTTACCCGCGACGATGGTGAGGCGAATGTCACCAACGCCATTGTGAATGGTAATGTGAATCTCGGCGGTTCGCCCGAGATGAAAAAGACGTTTGGCAGCGGTACCGGGAGTTTGCTTGGTAACGCTACCGCCGGCAAATGGAATACCATTTATATAAATCTGAGCGATTTCAACGATTGCAGCATCGACAAGCTGTCCTCTATTACCCGGCTGGCGCTGTTCGGTTATAACGATCTGCGCGGTTCCACTTCAAATCCGGGAATCACCGTGTCGGTGCGCAACGCGGCGATTATCGACGGTACTAACAGCGATCTGCTGGCCAAACTGAAAGCGGCATTCGACGATGTAACCGACGGCGGAACAAAAGAGTATACCCCCTCATCGCTGGCGACCTATCAGGCGGTTTATGACCAGTGGTATCCGGTGTATAAGAACGTGGATCTGACGCAGGCGGACGCAGCCATTGCGGCGATGGCCGATGCGCTCAAACAACTGGTATGCGTGGACCCCATGGTAATGACGTTCAGCGGCTGGGAAAAAACGATCAATAATACCAAATCGAGTGAAGCCAATCTGTATGCGGACTGGTCGGGCGCCGATCAGGGGGTCACCGATATCAGTATACGGAACCGGGATAATCTTCGCTTGCGGTTCGATCTCACCTTTGCGGCGCTCGGTGAAACGCCTTTGCCGGAGACGCTGACGGTGGGGAGTATGCGCCTGGCTATCCGCAAGCAAGCGGGTAATCCGGAGTATTCCTTGGAGTGGGGCAACGCGATTAAAACCTTGGATCCCTCCAAAACCAACAGCATTGATCTTCCGTTTGTGGGAGTAGGCGGCAACAATGAAGACGGTCAGATCCGTGATATCCTGATGTGGATGCATATTAATGAAATTGCGGATATGGAAAATGCTACCTATTCTATGACCATATCCAATGCCCGCGTGGTGGACGTTACCAAAGACAATATGGCAGAAGCTCTGAGAGCGGCGGCCACCATCTCGTTGGAAGACCTCGGCCGGCAGGATGGTGTGGTTTACAGCGACACCGGTGCTGAAAATTATAAAGCGGCGCAGGCGGCGGCCCTGGAACTCCTGAAAGCGGAGAGTCCGACCTATGTGCAGCTGGCCGATGCCCATAAAGCAATTGACGATGCCAAAGCATCCCTGATGGTCATGGGTCATACCGTTATGACATTCAGCAAGTTTAACGGTGTGAATAACTGGATGTATGGCAATGCGAAAACCTTCTATGCAGACTGGAAAAACGCCGATCAGGGGATAACGAATTTGTCCCGGCATGATCTTAGCAAGCTGGTTCTGCGTATGAACGTGTCTTTCATGACAAATGACGGGCAGACAGCGGATGTACAGCCGGAAACCATGACCTTGAAAACCACCCGCTTGGGATTGCGCTCAGTAGTGGACGGCCAAAATGTTGAGCGTAACCTGACACTGGGTAACCAGAACATCAAATGGGACGGCAATAACTCTATCGAAGTACCGTTGTCTACCTGTGCTAGTAATATGGACTGGTCTGCGGTTAGAGATCTTATTTGGATTTTCCAGCTGGATGAGCTGGTGGATTCCACCACCGAGAATCCGGGTGATTTAAACGGCAAATATCGCGCGGTTATCGACAACGCGCGGATCGTGGACGTGACGGCGGAAGAGAAGCTGGGACGCGTGAACGTGACCGGGAACGGGGCCGTGGCAATCACGGGTGACCTGGTATACGGAGGCACGGATACGCTGACAGCGGCGACGACCTCGGCAAACAGCACGTTTGTCGGCTGGAACGTGAATGCGTCTTTCAATCGGGACAACAGCGTGTCGCTGCCGGTAAGCGGAAGCGAACAGGTTTCGGCGTATTACGTAAACGCGGATGAGACCGCGGTCATTTACTACGGCAAGTATAATAAAGTGCTGGGTGTGCAGGTGGTCAAAACGGCAGGAGAGTTGACGGCGCCGGCCATCCCGGACATCTATGGTTACAAGGCGGCGGGATGGGATACGCCGGCAGAAGGCATGGAGGCGTTGGTGGAAAGCGGCCGCGGTGGCACGGCGGCGGTAACGGCGGTGTACGAAGCAGACGCGGACCAGACGCTCTATACGATCACGCTGACCAACGCGCAGCGCATCAACGGAAGCGAAACGGAAAACCTGATGTTTGATACGCGTATCGAAGTAAAAGCAATGCCGGTGGAAGGCCAGCAGTTCTCGCACTGGGAGCTGGACGGCATGGCGGTAGGTTATGAAGAGACGTACAGCTTCTACGTGAGCGGAAACAACGCGGTAACGGCAGTATATACGAGCGGCGAAGCGGCAAAGCCGGTATTGGCGGTGGGAATCAAACAAACGCTGATGATGGAAAATACCGCAAGCGGCACCTACACAATCTCGATGATTGGGCAGACGTATATACCGGCCGGAGATACGGTGCTGGAGTACGGCCTGGTTTATGCGCCGAACGAGACGATTATAGGGGATCTGGGAAGCTATGAAGCGGGCCGGGATTACCTGAGGATTGTATCGTCGTCGCGGATGGCGAACCGGCAGTATATCATCCACCTGACGAACGTGAAACCGAACCGGACGCGGTATGGTATGGCTTATGTGACGGTAAAACATGCGGACGGAAGCGTAGAGACACTCTATAGCACCGTAAAAAGCATCACCACCCCCGCTGCGGTGCCGGCAGCGTAGTCATGATTATAGTGCGGCCGTGCCGCATAAGCAAAAAAGGAGAGTCAATGATGAAAAAAGCCTATGCAAAGCCGGAACTGGGAATTGAACGGTTCGCGTTTACGGATATATTGACAGAATCGGGTATCGGTGGAGGAGATTCCAGCACCGACCCGGGCACCGGTCCCTGGAACGATGCCAATGCCCTCGAAAATGAACTTAATCCGTAATCGGATAGGTTGGTATATGTAAAAAGGGCTGGGAGAGCGCGTTCTCCCAGCCCCTTTTCATAAAGGTCAATCCAACCGAAAATAGGGCGCGGTGACGCCTCCGGTAATTCTCGGATACATCGTATGCAGTGCCTTAAAACAAAAGGAGTACCGCCAAGAAAGGCGGTACTCCTTTACTATATAGGGTTATCGGCTTCGTTTTTTCGCGCTTGCCCGCGCGGTATCTTTCCGGGGTTTCGGTGCCCGTCCGCGTTGCCCGCGTACCCTGTGCGGTTCGGCAGGCGTCCGTTCGCGGGGATCGGGCGCTACAAGACAGTTTGGCCCGTTGCCGATCAGGTCCTGCCGTCCGGCCGCTTTCAGGGCGGACAGCACTGTTTTCCGGTTTTCGGGGCGGAAATACTGCAGCAGCGCCCGTTGCTCCGCTTTTTCTTTGGGCGTGCGGGGCACGTATACCGGTTCCATGGTATAGGGATCAAGTCCGGTATAAAACATGCAGGTGGAAATGGTGCCGGGTGTAGGATAAAAATCCTGTACCTGTTCCGGGTGCAGTCCCTCCTTTTTCAGGAACACCGCCAGTTCAATGGCGTCTTTTATGGTGCTTCCAGGATGTGAGGACATCAGGTAAGGGACCAGATACTGCTTTTTTCCCATGCTTTTGGTCAGTTCATAGAATCGCTTTTGAAACCGTTTGTACGTTTGGATGGCTGGCTTGCCCATTTTTAACAGCACCGGCCCGGAGCAATGCTCCGGCGCCACTTTGAGCTGCCCGCTGATATGGTGTTCCACCAGCTCTTTAAAAAAGGTTTCGTCCTTGTCCTCTATCAGATAATCAAAGCGGATACCAGAACGGATAAACACCTTCTTGACGCCGGGCAGCGCCCGCAGCCGGCGCAGCAGGTGCAGGTATTCGCTGTGGTCGACTTCCAGCGCCGGGCAGGGCGTAGGGGCCAGACATTTTTTTCCCTTGCACAAGCCGCTTTTACTCTGCTTGCGGCAGGACGGATGCCGGAAGTTGGCGGTGGGCCCCCCCACGTCGTGGATATAGCCCTTGAAATCCGGCATCCGGGTCAGAGCCTTCGCCTCCCGCACTACCGAATCCTCGCTGCGGCAGGAGATGAACCGCCCTTGATGGTAAGCCAGCGAACAGAAGTTGCAGGCGCCGAAGCATCCCCTGTTGTGCGTGAGCGAAAACTTGACCTCCTCAATGCCGGGCACGCCGCCCAGCGCCTCATAAGAGGGATGGTAGTCCCGCATGTAGGGCAATTCATATACATGATCCAGTTCCTCGCTTGTGAGGGGCAGGGCTGGCGGATTCTGCACCACTATCCGGCTGCCGTGCCGCTGAATGATGGTTTTTCCGCGTGCGGCGTCGTGCTCGTCCTGCTGAATGCGGCAGGATATGGCATACTGTTTCTTGCCGGAGGGGGAGGGATCGCGCACCAATTCAAAGGAGGGGCATTCCGCACAGGGACGCGGCGTATACTCTTTGACCGGCGCCGACCAGACGGTTCCGCGAATATCGGTGATGTTTTTTACCGGTTCCCCGCTGTCCAGACGCCGGGCGATCTCGACCACCTGATGCTCGCCCATGCCGAACATCAGCAGATCGGCCCCGCTGTCGACCAGGATAGAGGGACGCACCGCGTCGTCCCAGTAATCGTAGTGGGCAAACCGGCGCAGCGAGGCTTCCAGCCCGCCGATGGCGAGAGGGATATCCCCGTATGCCTCCCGTATCTGGCGGCAGTAAACGATGGTAGCGCGGTCGGGCCGGCTGCCGGACTTGCCGCCGGCCGTGTAGGCGTCGTCGTGGCGACGGCGTTTGGCGGCGGTATAATGCGCCACCATGGAATCAATATTGCCGCCGCTGACAAAAAAGGCCAGCCGCGGCCTTCCAAACCGGGTGAAATCCTGCGGGGAGCGCGGCTGGGGAAGAATGCATACCCGAAATCCGGCATCTTCCAGCACCCGGGAAACGATGGCAATGCCAAAGCTGGGGTGATCGACATACGCATCCCCGGTCACCACAACGATATCCGGCTGCTCCCAGCCGCGTTCAGCCATTTCTTTACGGGTAATCGGTAAAAAGGGCATGTTCGTTTCCTCCCTGACGCATGCTTTAAATCGTATAAGCTATTATAGCAGGTAGCGCGCGAATACACAAGAAAAGCGTCGGGCGTTTGCCCGGCGCTTGTAATTATTCCGGCGGCTGTGTAAAAATTCCGGGGGAGCGGGGAAGCACCACCGACACGCGGGTGCCGATCTCTTCCCGGCTGATGACGGTGAAATAGCCACCATGGCGGTCCACAATCCACTTGGCTATGGACAGCCCTAGCCCGGTGCCGCCCGACTGCCGGTTCCGGGCCATGTCGGAGCGGAAAAAGCGGTCGAACATGTGGGCGGCGTCGGTCTCGTTCATGCCAATTCCCGCATCCTGCACAGTAAAGCAGGGCTCCCCCGCGTCCGTGCGGGATACCCGCAGCAAAATTTCCTGTCCAGGCGGGGTATATTTGGCCGCGTTATCAATCAGGATACGGGCAGTCTGCTTGAGCATGGACGTGTCACCGTAAGCCCGAATACCCTCCACCTTTTCCAGCCGATAGGTATGCTGCTCGTCAATCATGCGGGATTCTTCATAGACCTCGCCCATCATATCGGTCAGGCTGAACATCTGAAAGGTGAGCGATGTGCGCCCGCCGTCTCCCCGTGCCAAAAACAGCAGCTGTTCCATCAGCTTTTTCATGTGGGCGGTCTCACTCTGGATCGCGGTGATGGATTCCTCCAGCACCTTTTCATCTTCCTTGCCCCAACGGGCCAGCATATCGGCATAGCCCTGGATCACCGCCAGCGGGGTACGCAGCTCATGCGACGCGTCCGAGACGAACCGTGACTGCTGCTGGTAGGATTCCCGCATCCGGTCGAGCAGGGAGTTGACCGCGGCTTCCAGTCCCATCAGGTCGCGGTCGCCTACGGATAGGCGTTCATCCGGCTGGTCAGGGCTGATCCGGCTGATAGCCGCCTCCAGATCCCGGAACTTGCTGTCGTCGAACTGCATCAGCCGCCGGGCGGTCAGCGCCATTTCGTCGAGAGGACGCAGCCCCCGCCGGATGCGTTTAATGCCGGGACGAATGCTGCCCAGCCACAGCAGCAGCTCCAGCGCCAGGAAGATATACATGCCCTGCCGCAACACATGGAAATAGTGCCCCGCAAACACCGTGACCTGTTTGCCGGCAGCCTCAAAGACGTAGGACGCCCCATCCAGCCGGGCGAACAGGGAATCGGCAGCGGGCAGCAGGAACTCCCGGCTGCGCGACAAAGAGAATGACAGGCCGTGTTCCGCTTCCGCCAGATAGCACCATCCGGCGATCAGCATCAGCAGCAGGATGATGTCCAACGTTAGGAATATTCCCAGCCGCTGCCATAAAAAGCCGCGGTTGATTTTCCAGGCGATGGACGTAGTCTTTTTGGTCTCATTCATGGGCGTCATCCTTTATCACATAGCCCACGCCGCGGACGGTCTGGATCAGAGGGATACCGAACACGTCGTCAATCTTGCTGCGCAGATAACGCACGTATACATCGACGATGTTGGTTTCGCCGACGTAGTCATACCCCCATACCTTTTGTAGCAGCGTATCCCGGCTCATCACGATGGACCGGTTTTCCAGCAGCACCTGCAGCAGGGAAAACTCCCGCGCGGTCAGTTCCACCGGCTGCCCCTTGCAGGCAACGGCATGGCGGGCGGGATCCAGCGTCACATCTCCCGCTGCCAGTACGGATGACGGAGCGGCGGCGGGCTTTTGGCGCAAAATCACCCGGATGCGCGCCAGAAGCTCCTCAATGGAAAAGGGCTTGGTGATATAATCGTTCGCGCCCATGTCCAACCCCGATACCTTATCGGACACCGCGTCGCGGGCGGTGAGCAGCAGGATAGGCAGCGGCGATTCCCGGCGAATGCGGCGCAGCACCTCAAGGCCGTTCAGGCCAGGCAGCAGGATATCCAGCAGCACAAGGTCCGGCCGGTCGTTCAACGCCATGGTAAGCCCGGTGCGCCCATCGGCCGCTTTTAAAACGGTATAGCCTTCATGCGCCAGCTCCAGCTCTACAAACCGGGCCATCCGTTCGTCGTCTTCCACCAGCAAAATCGTCGCGCCCATAAGCCGCCTCCTGTCAGGAATGATGGGAATTGTCCATTCCCTGTTTAAAGTCCTGCTTCATGTTGTCTACCGCTCCCGCGGCCTTATCCATGACGGAATTCAGGTCGTCCCGGCCGATTTCCGGGCCACGAAAAGAGTAGTGGTAGCCGCAGAACAGCCCGATAACCATCAGGGGAATCGTGAACCAGAAGGTAAAGATCAGCAGCAGCACCAGCACGGTCAGGGGAATGCTCATAATGGTTTCCGCATCTTTGCGGACATCGAGGTGGTTCTGGTTGCCTTTTTGTATCACCCGTCCCACCCAGCGGAAAAACCGTCCCAGCATTTCGCTGAAGCTGGCGGTTTCCGCGGCGGCAGGGGCGGGAGCCGGTTCCGGCTGCGGCTGGGTGTTGACCTGTGCCACCGCCGGCCCGCCGGCCCGGCCCTGCTTTTCCAGCAGAATGATCGCGTCCAGCATGTCCCAATTGGTTTGCTCCAGCGCGGCTTTGGCTTCCTCATAGCTTACCTGGGCTTTTTCTCTTAGTTTTTCTACCATTTCCATATGATCCATCATCAGTGACCTCCTGTTTATTTGATGTCATTAGCATACGGCGGGCAGATAAAAGCCGCGTGAGAGAAAGATTAGAAAACGATTAGAAAGGCTTTAGCTGATTTTCAGAATTGGGGTCAGCGCCTGTACCAGTGCCTCGGCGCCCGCCTTATGGGCCTCCAGCGAGGGATGCCCGGCACCGAAACTCTCGGCCGCCGGCAGCTTGAGGAAAGACAGCCGTTCCATGCCTTCCGCCTGAGCACGAGCCACCGCCTGCTCCACATAGGGGGTGGCATTGCTTTCCAGCAGGCCGATGGTGCAGAGGATATACGCGCCGGGATGCGCGTCGCGGATGGTATGCAGAAATTCCACATAGCGCCCAATCACCAGCCGGATTTTTTCCTCCGTAGACAGGGAAGGCTCCAAATTGATCCAACCGCCGTCGTTGGTGCCGAGATTGACAACCACTGCATCCGGGGAAAAAGCGGAAAAATCCCAGGATGCCTGCTGACCGTGCAGGCCATCGGCGTAGGGGTAGAGTGGGGGAACGTCCTTTCCAAACGGGCTGCGATAAACGCCATAGCCAGAAACGGCAAAAATCTGATAGGCGGCGTCTAAGCTTCGGGCCGCGATGGCCGCATAGCTGTCGTATCCATCCTGTTCCCGGGTGCAAAACGGCCCGTCCTTTGTGGGACAGCGGTTACCGAACCCGGCGGTGATGGAATCGCCGATAAATTCAATTTTATACCGCGAGTCATCCTGCGGCGCAGCCAGGAAGCTGCCGTCGGTAAAGACCGCGCTGGTCTCCCAATTCGATTGCAGCGCCTCGCTGAGTTTCAGTACCGTCACGGTATGCACGCCTTCCGGCAGGTGATCTGCTAAGACATAGTGGTAAATCCCCTCCCGGTTGACGGCGATGGTCCGCCGCCGCGCGTCGTCCCCATCGATAATCACAGCAATATACGGACAGGCATTTTCGTTGTGCCAGGCGTCGCTTTTCATCTCCGCCTCAAGCGATGTGCCGGTAAAGGTCACGGTAAATCCGCCGCAGGTCCAGGGAATAAAAACATGGTCCGGCTCCTCCGGACGGGTATAGGTACGGCCGGACAGCCGCACACGGGTATCGGTCAAAAACATGGATTCCATCATAACATCCCCCTTATTTCAGTTCTATTGCATTATAATGAGTTTTTCGGCTATTTGCAACATACCGAGCGGAATCCTTAGGCGTTTTCCCAAATTTGGCAGGAGCCGGTGACTTTTCCGCCGGGGCATGGTATAATAGTCTCAAACCTGAATGGTTTGGAGCCAAATGTCTTTTGCTAAGCAAAAAACATCGGAAGAATGTCTGTCGGGACAAGGTCCCTTCTGCCGTAGTGCGGCAGCGCCATTCTTCTAAACCGGACGACTTAAAAGGCTGTTTTCTACTATCTGATAAAAGGAGATTTACCGATGCGACGTTTCACAGCACTGATGGCGGCGTTCCTGCTGCTGGCCTGGCTGGCCGGCTGCTCCCACTCCGAGAAAGACAGTCCGTTCCAGTTTACCGTGACGGACGGTAAGGCGGAACTCACCCGTTATACCGGCTCGGCCGGGGAGGTGGAAATTCCCGCCTCCTTTGAAGGCAGCCCGGTGACCTCGATCGGCGCGCGGGCACTGTATAATTCCACCAACCTGAAAACCGTTACCCTGCCGGAAAGCGTCACGTCTATTGGGCAGGAGGCGTTCGCCCTCTGCCCGTCGCTGACCGCGTTTCAAGTGCCGGAGGAGAATACCGCTTATACAGCGAAGGACGGCGTGCTGTATTCCAGGGACGGCACCGTCCTGGTCGCCTGCCCGGAGGGAACAGCCGGCGAGTACACGGTGCCCTCCGGCGTTAAAACCATCGCAGACCAGGCCTTCAGCCGCTGTCTGAAACTGACGAGCATCACCCTGCCGGAAGGGATAACCGCCATAGGCGCCGCGGCCTTCTACGATTGTACCAAACTCACTACTTTAACGATACCGGATTCGGTCGAAAGCATCGGCGCTACCGCTTTCTGCCGCTGCGCCGCCCTCAAATCCATAACCCTGCCAAAAGGGCTGACAACATTTGAAACCGGCTTGTTTTCCGACTGTACCGCTCTCGAAAGCCTGACCATTCCGGACGGCCTGACGACTATGGGGCAGGCGGTATTTTGGAACTGTACGGCCCTGTCCGCTTTCAAAACGAACGATAACCCAACCTATATGGCGGAGGACGGAGTGCTGCTGTCCAGGGACCGCACCCGCCTGATCCGGTATCCTGCCGGGAAAAAGGGCGACGCGTATACATTGCCCGCCACTGTGACAGTACTGGCGGAGGAGGCATTCAGCTACAATACGCTGCTGAAAAGCATCGACCTGCCCGGCCGGCTGAAAACCGTGCCGGAATCCGCCTTTTATCAGTGCACCGGCCTGGAAAAAGTGACGGTCGGGGAGGGGATTGCCTCCATTGGAGATAAAGTCTTCGGCACCTGCAAGGCCCTGAAAACGCTGCGTTTGCCCTCCACTCTGAAGACGATCGGCGAGGGGGCGTTCAATAACTGCGACACGCTGAAAACGGTGAAGCTGCCGGAAGGGCTGACCGCCATCGGCGGCGAGGCTTTCAGTTACTGCGACGCGCTCGAGACCATCACCATCCCTTCCGGGGTAACGAGCATCGGCATTACCGCGTTCGGAGGCTGTGAAAACCTCCGCCTTTATGGGCAGCCGGACAGCGAGGCCGCCGCGTATGCCGCCCGGGAGGATATCCCCTTCAACGACAACGACAAGACGGCCACCACGACGACGGCCAAAAAATAAAGGCCCCATACGGTGGGACTAGGAGGTTGGCTATGAAAGATCCGGTACAGACCATCGGTCATCTGATCGACAGGCAGGGCGTGGCCTTTATCAGCTCGGTCGATGAAAACGGTTATCCCAATACCAAGGCCATGCTGCCCCCGCGAAAGCGGGAGGGCATTCGGGAATTCTATTTTACCACCAACACCTCCTCCATGCGGGTGGCGCAATACCGGAGCTGTCCGAAAGCCTGCGTTTATTTTTGCGATAAGCGTTTTTTCCGGGGCGTGATGCTGACCGGGGAGATGGAGGTGTTGGAAGACGGCCGGCACAAAGAGATGATCTGGCAGGAGGGGGATACCCTGTATTATCCCGGCGGCGTTACCGATCCCGACTATTGCGTGCTGAAATTTACGGTGCGGCAGGGCCGGTTTTACAGCCATTTTCATTCAGAGGATTTTATTATTGAATAGGATAAAATAAACGGGCGTCCCG
>URYP01000042.1 GCA_900552115.1 uncultured Oscillospiraceae bacterium
TCGCGGCGACAACCATTCTTCCGAAGTCTTTTGCTTTGCTAAAGACTTTTTGCTCTAAAAGCTTTGCTTTTGAGCCTATTATACCATAATTTACAGCGATTTTCAATTCGCTAGTGTAATACCACCCACTGATAGTCTCGGTGGAGTTGTGGCAGGGCTTTGCCCCGTCTATTTTTACAATGCCTCAAGCGGAAAGGTTAGAGGCTATTCATCTTAGAATACTGAAAACAGCGGAAAGCCTCTTGCTTCCCGCTGTTTATACTATTTTTCTTCGCCCAACCAGGTCTCTACCCAAAACCGGGGACGCCCTTTGACTTCGCTATAAATTTTTCCAATGTATTCGCCGCACACACCGACGCCCAACAGCTGGATCCCGCCAAGCAGCCACAAGGAGGCCAGAAATGCCGTTGTCCCGGCCGCCGGCAGGCCGGCAACCGCTGCGACCAAGGCGTAAAGCAGGGCCAACAGGCTGATGGTGACGATCAGCCCACCGATGCTGCAAATGAGCCGCAGGGGTTTAACGCTGAAAGAGGTGATTCCCTGGATGGCAAAATTAAACATTTTTTTAAGTGGGTATTTCGATTCACCGGCGGCGCGTTCCCCACGGTCATAGTAGACCGTGTCGCTTTTGTACCCGATCAGCGGCACCATTCCCCGCAAGAACAGGTTGACCTCCGGATAATGCGCCAGCGCCTCCAGCGCCTCATTTCCCATGAGCCGGTAATCCGCATGGTTATACACGCTTTCAACCCCCATGGAAGACATGAGCTTATAAAATGCCAGAGCTGTCTTGCGCTTGAAAAACGTATCGGTATCCCTCTTTTTCCGCACTCCATACACCACTTGGCAGCCTTCCTCATATTTATCGAGGAAACCGTCGATGGCATTGATATCGTCCTGCAGGTCGGCGTCCATGGAAACAGCCGCATCACAGTGATCCTTTATGGTCATCAGTCCCGCCAGCAGGGCATTTTGGTGCCCGACGTTATGCGCCAGTTTCAGGCCGGTAAACAGCGGATCCTGCGCGTGCAGCGATGCAATGATCGACCAGGTCTGGTCCTTACTGCCGTCGTCCACCAGCAACACCCGGCTGTCTGGCGATATCCGGTTTTGCTCCATCAGCGTATGCATCTTGTGATCGATCGCTTTGGCCGTAAGCGGCAAGACCTCCTGCTCATTATAACAGGGAATTACCAAAAACAATCGCATTGTGACCTCTCCTTTATTTCCAGAACGTCAGCAGACGTTCCAGCCGGTAATACTCGAGTTGCAGGGAAACGCCCCCCACGGTAACGTCGTCGGGAACCCGGGCGAACACCAACGCGGTCGTCGAGATAAAGCACCAAATCGCGCTGACCAGCATAACCGTTGTGAGGAACCGCCGCATACGGGGATTTCCGCAGCGGCCGTATACATAAAAACAAACCAACATGCCCGCCAGAACCAGTTGCCAGGCAAAGTCTACCGAATAGCGCAGGGCATAGCCGCTCTCCCACGTCATCGCCATCAGGATCAACGGGATAATTACCGCTGGAATACCGACAATAGCCAGCAGTTTGCCCCGTTTCCTCCAGCTCATGGGCCGGAGCGCACGGGGCGCATAGGCCAGGCCTCCCAGCGGAAGCGCCCGCCACAGCAAGCCGAGCGCCTGAGATGTTTCAAAGTAATAATAGGCGTTTGTCTCAAGCTGATGAATACCGCCCTTTATAAACGGGAAACTCAGCGTCAGCTGGGGCAGGGCAAACAGCAAATTGTACAGACTGATCGCCGCCAGCCGTCCGTAATATTCCGTATGGGTAAAGTCATTGATTGTCAGGGAATACTGGATACCAAATTCAAACACCGAACCGAACCGGGCATAATTATATGCCATCTGCAACAGCCCGAACACCACATAAGGCAGCAGGGCGGCCAACACATAGCGCACCATATGCCGCTTTTGTTCCGGCCGCGCCTGCTGCCGGCGATAGGGTTCCAGACCAAACCAAAGCCAGACCACCGCCGCCAGCGCATACAGGGCGAAGGTGGGCCGGGACAGCACCGCCAGCGATACGGCCACCGCCGCCAAAGTCAACCGGTAGAGGCGTATAGGCTTGTCCCTCAGCAGACCGGAAGTCGCCATAAAATACAAACCCAAGGCAAAAAACATGAATCCGGACGCTTCCGCCATTTCATAAAAATAGGGGCGGTATACACTAAACTGAATGCCGGTCGCTGTCAAGAGAATTAGCAGGCCCGCCATGGCAATATTGAACGGCACCTGCCGCATTCGTCGCCGCATCAGGGCGCAATAGGCCGCCGCGAGGAACGCGGTGCCCAGTAATCCAAAAATCAGGCAGGCATAATCGGTAGGGAAATAGTATCCCGTCAGCAGATGATAGGGTAAAAAGAGCACCAGCACCGGCGCAATACCATAATAGGAATAATACTTTCCATTATAGAGCAAATGATCCCACTGGTAATCAACGTCCCCGTTTTCCCGGGCCGCCCATTCATAGGGATGCTCCATATCCAGCAATTCTTTTGATGGTTCTTTAAGCAGCGAAACCTGCCCCGCTTCGAACGCGTCCACCAGTTCCTGGGATATCTGATTGCCCGACTCGGCCGTAAAGGATTTCGTGTGGATAAACGGCGTTTCATACAAAGCAAACATGCCCCAGAGCGAGAAGAGAAAAAGCGCGGTGATCGCCACCGGGGTCCAGCGATGTACGGGCTGGTTCTCGGTATAGGCTTTTTGAAACGAGGGCGCTTTGCGAAAAACGTAGAAGCCCACGATTAACAGCCAAAAGAAAGCCACACGGCCCGCCGAAAACCGAATCGGCACCATGCGGTTGGTCTCCAGGCCTCGAATAAGGAGGGTTTCCCCCGGCGTCACATGAAGACGAATTTTCAAATTGCCCGTTTCGCCCGCATAATAACAGGGCATATAGTTGGTTGACGGGGTGTTTTTTACAATTTCCAGATACGCCGGGCTTTCCAGGTAGTCATGATGAGCGTCATCGGTATAATACATGTCCGCCTGAAGAATGTAATGGTCCTTTTTCTGGGTCTGCACATCTAAAAAGAAAGTGCCCATTCTCTGCTGAACCGCAAACTCAATATACGGCCGGCCGGACTGCGCGATATACAAATCCGGATTCAGAGAGGACTGTTCCAGTCCCTCCACGGCTAACGCATCCTCCATGGAAAAGGACTTTTGCTCATAGGATCCAAATGCCAGGCGAAAGGAACGAAAATTAAAAACGAACAGCTCGATGGCTAACAGGATAAGCAGCGTGACTATAGAAAACCGCAACAAACGTTTTCCAAAGCCGGTTCGGTCCCTTCGAAACAGAATATCCGCATTCCAGTCATTTTTTGTTTCTAATGGATTCATCACGTTATGTTGTCTCCTTGTTCCTGTGCTGGTACGGCTATCGCCATTTCAGATGGCAAAGGCGGTTCGAACCACGCGTCAAACCGCCTTCTCATCTCATCATTCACGATATACTCCCGCCGAGAGGACTGCCGCAGGTGCTCGTTGCGTTTTTCCAGCCGCGCCTGCCGTGTCTCGCTCGGTGCCGACACATGATACAGAACCACGGGAATTCCCCGCTCCTGAAAATAAGCTCTTGCCGCCTCCCGTTCATCACGGTACCAGAAGCCATGATCCAAAACAGAGTCGACTCCCAGCGTCCACAGGGCAGCCGCCTGCTCTTCCAGAAAACGAAGCGCGCGGGATTCCATCTCCCGCTGCCGCTCGCCCAAACAGTGGTCAAACATGGTCAGCATCAGTTCGTCGCAGGACAGCACCATAGCCCCCTGCCGGGCCAACCGGGCGGCCAGCGTCGATTTCCCGCTGGCCACCTGTCCACATACCATATATACCGTCGCCATAGGTGGCCCTCCCCTAAAATCCGCGGGAGCTCCCGCCTCCGCTGAAGCCGCCTCCGCCTCCACTGAAGCCGCCTCCTCCGCCGAAACCACCGCCTCCGCCGAAACCGCCGCCAAATCCGCCGCGGCCTCCGCCATGCCCAAACGGCCCCATATGGAACCAGATGGGGAACCGGGGAACGATTAGGAACACGACCAGCAATACGATGCCGATACCGACGATTCCCCCCACGGACAAGTCGTCCTCATCCTCTCCAGCCGGCAGCCGGTCCGCAGGGACATATCCCTCCTCCGCTTCCAGGCCGAATTCAAGATACACCTCGTTGACGATGGCGCGGTAGGCCTGCTGCATACCGGTGGAAAAGTCGTTCTTTTTAAAGGACGGAACCGCATAGTTATCGAGAATACGGCCGGACTTGCCATCCGTGATGGCGCCCTCCAAGCCGCTTCCCACCTCAATGCGCACCTGTCGCTCATCCACAGCGAGCAACAGCAGCACACCCGAATCCTGTTCCGCGTCCCCCAGTTTCCAGGCGCGGGCCAGCTCGAAGCTATAATCCTCGAGGGCCTCGCCGTCGAGCGATTCTACCGTGACCGCCACCACCTGGGCTTTGGTTTTCTCCTGCAGCTGTACGCCCATGGCGTACATGGCATTTTCCGCGTCCTCAGATAGGACCCCCGCAAAATCGTTGACAAAAAAGCGGTCGGTCGGCGTCAGCGCCGCTGCCGCCTGTGCATCGTCACAGCCGCTGAGCAGGCAGAGAAACAGGCTGAGCAGGCAAAGCCACACAGCCGCCCGCGCCGTCCGTCTGTTCATAAGCCGCACCCGCCTTAAAAGTTGACGTCGGGAGCGTCTTCGGAACCGGCCGCGCTCTCGAAGTAGTCCACCTTATCGAACCCACCCATGCCGGCGATGATCGACGTGGGGAACTTGCGGATTTTGGCATTGTACTCTTTGGCCGTATCGTTGTAATCCTGGCGGGCTTTCTGCAGCCGGTTTTCGGTGCCGGCCAGCTCATCCTGCAAATTGATGAAATTTTCATTGGCCTTGAGCTGCGGATAATTCTCCACAATCACCATAAGGCGGGACAGCGCCGACGACAACTCGCCGTTGGCCGCATCCTGCTCCGACAGGGTCTGCGCCCCGGCCAGCTTGGCACGGGCGTCAGCGATTGCGGTATAGACCTCTTCCTCGTGCTGGGCGTATCCCTTGACGGTATTTACCAGATTGGGAATCAGATCCGACCGCCGCTGAAGCTGCGTCTGAATAGCCGCCTGTTTGTTCTCCACATTTTCTTCCAATCCGACCAGGTTGTTGTAGCTGCCCACACCCCATATAATGGGAAGCGCGATGACGACGGCGACAACGGCCACGATAATCCACAAAGTCTTCTTTTTCATGCTATCGACCTCCTTGTTCTCTACTCAGTATCGGCTTATTTTACGCAAAATATCGCACGCCGCTTTCAAACAATTTTTGGTCTTTTTCGCCGGGAACATTGCGGTACAGGTCCTCGCCGCGGCGTTCGCTGTGGCACATTTTTCCAAACACCCGGCCGTCCGGCGAGGTAATGCCCTCCACCGCGCAGACCGAGCCGTTGGGGTTCCAGATCGTCTCTCCAGCCGGCTCTCCGCTTAGATCCACATACTGGGTAGCCACCTGCCCGTTGGCGACCAACTGCTGCATCACGGCTTCGTCCGCAATAAAGCGGCCCTCGCCATGCGATACCGGAACACAGTGGATGTCGCCCGCTTCACAGCCGGCCAGCCAGGGCGATTTCACCGAGCTTACCCGGGTATATACCATACGGCTGACATGGCGGCCCAACGAATTGAAGGTCAACGTAGGCGCGCTGTCGGTCAGCGGACGGATTTCGCCATAGGGTACAAGGCCCAGCTTAATCAGCGCCTGGAACCCGTTGCAGATGCCCAGCATCAGCCCGTCCCGGTTGCCAAGCAGATCGGCGATCGCTTCAGCCAGCCGGGGATTACGCAGGGTCGTCGCAATAAATTTACCCGATCCGTCCGGCTCGTCACCGCCTGAAAATCCGCCGGGCAGCATGACGATTTGCGCGGCGCGAATGGCTTTTTCCATACGGTCGATGGTCTCCTCAATGCCCGCCGGCGTCAGGTTCTTAACCACCAGTGTGTCCGCCTGCGCGCCTGCGCGCTCAAAGGCCCGCGCGGTATCGTATTCGCAGTTGGTACCCGGGAACACCGGGATAAACACGCGCGGCTTTGCCGTACGGACAGCCGGCGGCTGGATATTGCGCTGCTCATAAAGCTTGACCTGCGGCGTCATGACCGATGCCGGTTTAGCGTTCACCGGGAATATCGGTTCCAACGGCTCCATCCAGGCATGAATCAGATCATCGAGTTCCAGCGCTTCGCCGTCCAGAATGATTTCTTCTTCAGCAATCGTCGAGCCCACCAGCGTATAAGACAGCCCCTCCAGACACATGTCGCCTTCTTTAAGCTCCAGCACCAGTGAGCCGGCCAGCGGCGCAAACAGCGTTTGCCGGTCGATATCTTGATTAAAGGCAAAACCGATCTTATTGCCGAAGCTCATACGGGCAATGGTTGCCGCCAGGCCGCCTTCCCTGACCACACCGGCCGCATTGGCAACGCCAAACCGCACCAACTGCGCCACTTCGTCATAGAGTACTTTCGTTTTTTCAAAATCCGGCAGCAGGGTTTTTTCATCCACCGGCAGGGGCAGGAACGCCACCAGCGACCCGCTTTTCTGGAACGCGGCCGTACCGGTTTTGGAAGCCTCTGTCATACCCAGCGCAAAGCTGACCAGCGTAGGCGGCACGTCCATCTCATTGAAACTGCCCGACATGGAGTCCTTGCCGCCGATGGACGGTACGCCGAACTCTTTTTGGGCAAGGAACGCGCCCAGCAGCGCCGCCGCCGGCTTGCCCCACCGCTGTGGGACATCCCTCAGCCGCTCGAAGTATTCCTGGAACGTAAGCCGGGCTTTAAACGGTTCCGCACCGGTCGCGGCCAACTTGGCCAGCGACAGGGTAACGGCGTAAGCCGCTCCATGGAAAGGACTCCAACGGGAAATACCCGGCATGAACCCATAAGTCATGGCCGTAGCCGTGTCGGTTTCCCCGGTCAGCACCGGCAGCTTGGCTACCATGCCCTCCTCCGGCGTCAGCTGATACCGGCCGGCAAAGGGCATATTGACCGTCGAGGCGCCGATGCTGGCGTCAAACCGCTCGACCAGCCCTTTTTGGCAGGCCACTTCGAGCCGGCGCAGATTTTCCTTGAACGCCTGCGGCAGCGGAATAATCGATAAACCGGAGGGCACCATGGTGCGATAATCCGTATCCGGGTTGGGAGCGGTAATGACCGCTTTCGCTGTCTGTGTCACGCCGTTGGTATCCAGGAACGCGCGGCTGACATCGACAATGCGGTCGCCCCGCCAGGACATCCGCAGCCGTTCTTCCGCGGTGACGACCGCCACCGCGGTGGCCTCGAGGTTTTCTTCCCCCGCCGCGGCGATAAACGCCTCCACATCGGCAGGATCGAGAACCACGGCCATGCGTTCCTGCGATTCTGAAATCGCCAGCTCGGTGCCGTCCAGCCCCTCATATTTTTTGGGGACCTGGTCCAGGTCGATTTTCAGTCCCGGCGCAAGCTCACCAATGGCCACGCAGACGCCGCCCGCACCAAAGTCGTTGCAGCGTTTGATCATGCGGGATATACGGCCGTCACGGAACAGCCGCTGGATTTTACGTTCAGTGGGCGGATTGCCCTTCTGCACCTCCGCACCGCAGGTGTCGATCGATTCCGACGTATGCGCCTTGGAGGAGCCGGTTGCGCCGCCGCAGCCATCCCGCCCGGTACGGCCGCCGAGCAGCACGATCACATCGCCCGCCGCCGGCACTTCCCGCACCACGTTGTCCTTGGGGGACGCGCCGACCACGGCGCCGATTTCCAGCCGTTTGGCCACGTAGCCGGGATCGTACAGCTCGGCGACCTGACCGGTGGCCAAACCGATCTGGTTACCGTAGGACGAATAGCCCGACGCGGCGCCTGTGGTGATTTTCCGGCTGGGAAGCTTGCCTTCCAGCGTGTCTTCCAGCGAAACCCGCGGGTCGCCGCTGCCGGTTACCCGCATCGCCTGGTACACATACGCCCGGCCGGACAGCGGATCGCGGATCGCACCGCCCAGACAGGTGGCCGCGCCGCCGAACGGCTCGATCTCCGTGGGATGATTATGGGTCTCATTTTTAAACTGCACCAGCCACCGTTCGGTTTTGCCGTCAATTACCACCGGCACCTCGATGGAACAGGCGTTGATCTCCTCCGATTCGTCCAAATCGGGAATTTTGCCCTGCTTTTTCAGCAGCCGCATGCCCATGGTGGCCATATCCATCAGGGATACGTTTTTCTGGGGCAGCCGTTCACCGTAGACTTCTTCGCGCGCCGCGTAATACGCGGACAGCGCCTCTTCGATAGCCCCGGACAGCGCGCCCTTTTCAATGTCTATTTGGGTCAGCCGTGTCAGGAACGTGGTGTGGCGGCAGTGATCCGACCAATATGTATCGATCACTTTCAGCTCCGTCAGGGTGGGATCGCGGTGTTCCTCGTCCCGGAAATAATCACGGCAGAAAGCCAGATCGGCAGCCGACATGGCAAAGCCCATCTCTTTCCAGAAAGCGGTGATCTCATCTTCAGACATACCGATAAAGCCTTCCACCCGTTTCACATCATCCGGGCGGTCGGCGGACATTATCACGGTCTGCGGCTTCTCGAGAGAGGCGCGGCGTGACTCGACCGGATTGATGAGATAATCCTGAACCCGCTCAAAATCCACGGGCGACAGGCCGCCTTTTAGGCAGACCACCCGCGCGGTCGCCACCTGGGGACGTTCCCCCTGTGTCAAAAGCTGTACGCACTGGGCCGCCGAGTCCGCCCGCTGGTCATACTGGCCGGGCAGATATTCCATGGCGAACACCTGCCAACCACTGTCCACCGGCAGCGTCTCGTCATATACCATATCGGCGTTCGGCTCGGAAAACACCGTCCCCCGCGCGCGCTCGAATTCTTCTGCGGACAGCCCCTCCACATCATACCGGTTGACGAGCCGCAGGGCCTCGATCGAGGTCATCCCCAGATTCTCCCGCAAATCGTCCAGCATTTGCTGGGCCTCCACATCAAAGCCTTTTCGTTTTTCCACGAATACCCGAATTACGTCCGACATGGTTCTATTCCTCCTGCTCAACAGCATTTATTACTTAAAAACGCAAAACAGAAGAAGGGCCGCGCCCACCGGGGCGCTATAGACTCTTCTCCCAACTCTGCGAGGCAAAGCCTCGTAGCCATTGTATCATAATTTTTCCATCAGGGAAATAGACAACAACAAAATATTTCCTTAATTCTTCGCTTTTTCGTCCCTGTACAACGTGAAAAAGGCGGGGAGCCAACCCCGCCCTTTATCCGGTTATACACGTCCCCGCGTTCATCGCTCCGAATGCGCGACCGCGTACTCTTCAAAAAAAATCATGGCGTCCAGATCTCCCGCCGGAAAAACAATCGGCGGACGCGCTGCGCAGTCCGTCTGCTCGCTTTTTTCCGGTTGGAGCTGGGTTTCCTGTTCTGACATTGCTTCCGTTCCCTCCTGCCTGTACTTGACTACCTAACAGTATATGCAAAAAGACATTGATTATTTCACGAATTCTGCGTATAATGAAGAACAATTATTCTACTGTTTTATAACCCATGGGTTTCTGGTAAACCATTTCCATTCACACGATCAATCCGGAAAAGAGGCTGTTTCATGACAGATTTTTTGAAACGCACCTGGGTACAGGTGGATCTCGATGCCATCGCACATAATTATCAGGTCATACAAAAGTCCCTGTCGGACGGATGCCGTCCCATCGCCATTGTCAAGGCGGACGCATACGGCCACGGCGCGGTACCGGTTTCTAAAGCGCTGCAAAAAGCAGGAGCGGATTTTTTTGGCGTCTCCAATCTGGAAGAGGCGCTGCAGCTCCGTCGGGGCGGTATCACCCAACCAATCCTGATCCTGGCGTATACCCCGCCGGAGGAAGCCTGCCGCCTGGCCGAACACGATATCATCCAGACGGTTCTGACCCTGGACAACGCCTGCCGGCTGAATAACGCGGCGGCCGAAAGCGGCTGTACTGTACGGGTACATATCAAGCTGGATACCGGGATGAGCCGGATTGGTCTGCCCTGCCGCGAACCGGAGGACCTGCGGGAGGCTGTGGAGGAGGCGGCGGCAATTTGTCGTCTGCCCCACCTAAAAGTGGAAGGCATATTTACCCATTTTGCTTCGGCGGATGAAGCCCAGGATGGGGGGTACACCCGCCTCCAGTACGAACGATTCATCCGGGTGGCCGACCAGCTGGAGGAGAAGGGATATTCCATCCCCGTGCGGCATTGCTGCAACAGCGCCGCTACGATGGTGCATCCGGATATGCACCTTGACCGGGTGCGGCCCGGCATTATCCTCTATGGGCTGGCGCCCGACGCCACCTGGATGCAGGAGCTGTTGGATCTGCGGCCGGCCATGGAGCTGAAAACCGTGGTATCCATGGTGAAAACCATTCCCGCCAGTACGCCGGTGAGCTATAACCGCACCTTTACAACCGCGCACCCCACGGCGGTAGCGACCGTACCCATCGGTTATGCGGACGGCTATCCCCGCGCCATGTCCGGACGGGCGCGGATGCTGGTTAACGGCCGGCCCGCACCGGTAATCGGCCGGGTGTGCATGGACCAGTGCATGCTGGACGTCACCGGTATACCCGGCGTGGATGCCGGCAGCGTGGTCACCGTGTTCGGCCGGGATGGAGACGTGGTCATCCCGGTGGAGGAAGTGGCGGCGCTGAGCGGCACCATATCGTATGAAACGGTTTGCCTGATTGGCAAGCGGGTGCCCCGCGTCTACCTGCAGGGCGGCCAGGTGGTCGGGCATCTCGACTATATTGCGCCATAAACACACAAAACCATAAGATGCCGCTGCCGGACAGTATGGAACGAACCGGCGCGCCTACATACAAACGGTCCTGCGGCAATATGCCGCAGGACCGTTTGTCCTTATGCCGCGAAATGCAGGTCAAACATCGTGGGGAGGCTATACCCGCCGCCCCCAGTTCCTAGCATAAAAAAAGACATCTTTTCGTATGATGATTACTAATTGAATCACGGAAGGGTGAGCAGGATGAATCAAAACCAGTCCCTACAGGTACAGGCGAAATCTTTACAGGGTTCTTTTAAAGAAGGAGACGCCAATATTTTAACGTATAAAATCGAGTATCCCTTTTTTACATCCACACGGTACGAAATGTGTCTTAACAAACTCAACCGGTTTTATCAGGAGCAGGCGCAAACCTATCAGCGCTATGTGGAGACCGAATTATACCTGGCTGCCAAGGAACAATACGCATTTGCAATGGAAAAGGGCTTTCCGGTTATGGAATACCAAGCGGTTCAGGCTTTTACCATGACCTACCAGCAGGGCTGTATCCTCAGCCTGTACAGGGAAACGTACGAATTTACGGGAGGCGCCCACGGCAGCACGGTGCGCGATTCCCAGACCTGGAATCTGCAGGGCTGCCGCCAGCTCACATTAACAGATCTGATTCTCTGCGGACCCGACCCGAAAACGTATATCGTGCAGGAAGCTGTGCGGCAGATCCGGCAGGACCCGGATATTTATTTTGAAGATTCGCAGGAACGGCTGTCGGATGCCTTCCGGCCGGAAAGTTTTTATGCCGCATCCGACGGGCTGGTGGTGTATTACCAGCAATACGACATTGCCCCTTACTCCAGCGGCATCCGTACCTTTTTGCTTCCTTACGGCGAATGTGTCCGCAATCCTCTGCAAACCTGTTTTTAATGCCCCCAAAAGACGGGAGTCTATCCGCTTTGTAACAGTGTCAAAACGCCGTGGACATATCCCCAATAAAAAGCTTCCCCGTACCAAACGACACGCCTCTTTTGGCGCTCATCTTTATAATAAAATGGCTCTGCGGATTGTCCGCAGAGCCATTTTTGTTAACGGCAAATTCCCGCTTAAATTTTATGGCAACGATCTGCCTAATGATACGGGGCCATTCCGTCAGAATTACCGCTGCACACGGCCGGAGCCGTCGCCGCCCATCAGGGACTTGACCTCGTCCACCGTCATCAGGTTAAAGTCGCCCTCGATGGTATGCTTCAGGCAGGAGGCCGCCACCGCGAATTCCAGCGCCTGCTGGCAGTCGTAACCCTGCGTCAGGCCGTAGATCAGCCCGCCGCCGAAGCTGTCGCCGCCGCCCACCCGGTCAACAATCTGTATGGTGTACTTTTTGGAGGAATAGAATTCCTTGCCGTCGTACAGCAGCGCCGACCAGTTGTTGCAGGAGGCCGAAATCGACTCCCGCAGGGTAATGGCCACCTTATCGAAATGGAACGCGTTGGTAAGCTGGCGGGCCACCGACTGGTAACCGGACAGGTTGATCTCGCCCTTGGTGATATCGGTCGCTTCGGCATGAATGCCGAATACGTCGGCCGCATCTTCCTCGTTTGCGATCAACACATCGACATACTGCATCAGCTCGGACATGACCTGTTTGGCCTTGTCCCGCGTCCACAGTTTTTTGCGGTAGTTGAGGTCGCAGGAAACCGTTACGCCCTTTTCTTTCGCTTTTTTACAGGCTTCCAGCGTAATCGCTGCCGCATTATCGCTGATAGCCGGGGTGATACCGGTAAAATGGAACCACTCGGCGCCCTCAAAAATGGCGTCCCAGTCAAAATCGGCAGGATCGGCTTCGGCAATCGCCGAGGCGGCCCGATCATAAATCACCTTGGAGGGACGCTGAGACGCGCCCTTTTCGCAATAGTACACGCCCAGGCGGTCGCCGCCCATGGCAATGCGGGAGGTATCCACTCCCCAGCGGGCCAGTTCGCCCTTGCAGGCGCGGCCCATATCGTTTTTCGGCAGCTTGGTCACGAACCGGGCCGGCACGCCGTAACCCGCCAGCGACACGGCGACGTTCGCCTCGCCGCCGCCAAAGGTCACGTCCAGGCTTTTCGCCTGTAGCAGGCGCTGGTAGCCGGGAGGGGACAGACGCAGCATAATCTCGCCAAATGTAACAACCATGATATTGACACCTCTGTATGTAATTTAGAATAGACACATGAACCCGCTATATGCGGACATTTCTTTGCGAGGCCCGTTTCATCGGCAGGCTATGTCCCTGTTAAAAGAAGGCAGAGAAAACCGGCCAGGGTTTACAGGCCGCGGGCCGCGCGGATGTTCTTTACGAACGCGGCCGCGTTTTCCTTTACGTCGCCCTTGAGCAGGCTGCTGCCCGCGCCAACCGCGACAGCGCCGGCTTTGATCCACTCGGCCACGTTGTCCACGCTCACGCCGCCGGTAGGCATCACGCGGGCATAGGGCAGCGGCCCTTTGATGGCCTTGATAAAGGCTGGGCCGAACAGCTCGCCGGGGAACAGCTTCAGCACGTCGGTACCGGCTTCCATGGCGGTAACCGCCTCGGTGATGGTGAGAATGCCCTGCATAACCGCTTTGCGGTACCGGTTGCAGAGTTTGACGACCTCTGCGTTAAAATGAGGCGATACCACAAACTCCGCGCCAGATAAAATAGCGATGCGGGCCGTTTCGCTGTCTAGCACGGTACCCGCGCCCAAAATGATCTGGTCGCCGTATTTGCGGGCCAAATCCTCGATTACACGGTGGGCAAAGGGTACGGTGAAGGTCAATTCCACCGCCTTAATGCCGCCCGCGATGCAGTTTTCAACAATGCCCATGGCCTGCTGTGAGGTTTCTCCCCGGACAACGGCCACCATACCGCTGTCTTCAATGGCCTGCAGCACCTGTTCTTTGGTTCTCATACTCGTATCCTCCTTACACGCCGGAATAGGCGGAAAAACCACCGTCTACCGGCACCACAATACCCGTTACAAAGCCCGACGCCTTGTCGTCAGTCAGCCACAGCAGCGTTCCTTCCAGCTCCTCCGCCTCGCCGAAGCGGCCCATGGGAGTCGCCCGCAGGATTTTTTCGGTGCGGGGGGTGGGATTGCCGCTGTCATCAAACAGCAGCGCACGGTTCTGGTTGGTGACAAAGAAGCCGGGCGCCATGGCGTTGACGCGGATGCCCTCGCCGGCAAAATGCACCGCCAGCCACTGGGTAAAGTTGGACACTGCCGCTTTGGCCGCACTGTAGGCTGGAATTTTAGTCAAAGGACGGAACGCGTTCATGGAGGACACGTTCAAAATGCAGCAGCCCGCTTCACCCAGCATATCCTTGGCAAACACCTGGGTAGGCAGCAAGGTCCCCATGAGATTGAGATCAAACACAAAATTGAAACCGCTTTTATCAAGGTTAAAGAACGTGGCGATATCCTGCGCGTCCGCGTCGCCCTCCTCATACACCTCATGCGTGGTGGTGCATTTGGGGCTGTTGCCGCCCGCACCGTTAATCAGGATCTGGCATTTACCGAAATCCTTCAGGATCTGCGCATGCACGTCCTCCAGGCAGGCTTTATCCAGCACATTGGCCTTATAGCCTTTCGCGGTGCCGCCGTCGCGGACAATCTCGTCCGCCGCGGCCTGTGCCGCTTCCCCGTTCAGGTCGAGCAGCGCAACCTTATGCCCCTGTTTCGCCATCGATTTGGCAAAACCCGAGCAAAGCACGCCGCCCGCGCCGGTAATAACCACTGTTTTTCCCATACTGTCGTTTCCTTCTTTCTATGTTAGCTCCCTAATGGACTTTATTCCTGATGGGCGCGGTCAACCGCTTCCCATAATCCCGCAATGTAGGTGGCGCCCAGCGCACGGTCATACAGCCCATAACCGTAGCGGCCGGTTTCGCCCCAGATCATACGGCCGTGGTCGGGCCGCACATAACCGTCGAAGCCGCCCTCATACAGCGCCTTAACAATCGCGTACATGTCCAGCGACCCGCAGGAGGTGGGATGCCCCGTTTCCTCAAAATCCTTCGGCCCGGTCCAGCGGATATTCCGCAGATGGACAAAATGGATGCGGTCGGCAAATTTTTTCGCCATGGCGGGCAGGTCGTTGCTTTGTCCAGCGCCCAGCGAACCGGTGCAGAAGGTCAGGCCATTGGCCGGACTATCCACCAGTTTTAAAAACCGCTCCAGGTTTTTTTCACTGGTGATGATGCGGGGCAGGCCGAACAGGCCCCATGGCGGATCGTCGGGATGGATGGCCATTTTGACGCCGCTCTCCTCGGCCACCGGGATAACCGCTTCGAGGAACGTCTGCAGGTTCTGCCACAGCCCCTCTTCGTCGATCTCCTTATATTGGTTCAACAGGTCTTTAAGGCCCTCTTTGGTGTAGCTCTCATCCCAGCCGGGCAGGGACAGCTCACTGGTGAGCGGGTTCATGCCCAGCACCGTGGCGTCGTCGTAAGCCAGCGAGTTGGAGCCATCCGCGTTCTGGCGGGTCAGTTCGCTGCGCAGCCAGTCGAACACCGGCATGAAATTGTAGCAGATTACCTTGACGCCGGCCTTGCCCAGCCGCCGCACATTTTCACAGTAATTGGCGATGAGCTGCGGCGCTTTGTCATTACCCAGCTTGATATCCTCAGGCACCGGCACGCTTTCCACCACTTCGAATTCCAATCCCGCGGCCTCAGCCTTGGCTTTCAGCTCGGCGATGCTCTCCTCGCTCCAGATGCCGCCGGCCGGCACATCGTACACGGCGGAAACAATCCCGGTCATGGTCGGGATCTGGCGGATTTTCTCCAGTGTCACGGGGTCGCTGTCCCCATACCAGCGAAAGGTCAGTTTCATAGATTATCCTCCTGTATTTGATTACCATTTCACGCTCCAGCGCGCGTTGTACCGCCCCTGTGGAACGGACTCCGCACGCGGGCGGTTTTTAACGGATGAATGGTGAACCTTTTCCTGCAGCAGGCGGTAATACAGCGCCCCATCAAGGGGCAGGTCCACCGTTTGCCCAGTCCAGCTCGACAGGTATGCCGCGTTGGAAATCATTAAGCTGTTCAGCCCCTCGACTCCCGGCGCCAGCAGTTCCTCCCCATAAAGGATGGCATTGGTAAAATTCTGTAAAATGCCATTGTGGGCTGTTTCTTTGGCCTGCGGCCGCCAGCTTTCCACCGCGGTGTCCAGCCGGGGATACCCTTCCCGGGCGGTAAAGCAAATCTCCCGCTCCGGTGCGGAAAGCCGCCAGACGGTCAGCTCCCCATTTTCAATCACCAGCTTGCCACGGTCCCCGCTGATTTCCAGCCGATTGGTACCGGGCGCTTCGCCGGTGGTGGTGATAAAGGTGGCCACGGCGCCGTTTTCATACTCGGCGTAGATGGTAGCGTCGTCCTCCACCTCAATATGATGGTATTTCCCGCAGGTGCAAAAACCCCGCACCCGTTTCGGCATACCAAATATCCACTGCCACAGGTCGAGATTATGCGGCGCCTGGTTAAGCAGCACACCGCCGCCCTCTCCCGCCCAGGTCGCCCGCCAGGAGCCGGAATCGTAATAAGCCTGGCT
>URYP01000043.1 GCA_900552115.1 uncultured Oscillospiraceae bacterium
AAGAATACGTCGCCGCCGACATTTGTCGGCGGGCGTTTTTACGTGGTTACGCGGTATTTCGTCAGTAATCAGGATTTTGTTGTCAAACTGGAAAGGATTAGGTTGTGCATAATATACACATAATAAGGCGAAAGTCCAATATAATTAAAAAGAATTGACAATCATTTTCCCTTGAGGTATGATAAATATGTGATGCTATCGGGGGAAAGGGGCTTTTTATGAAACTGAAACGTTTGTGGAAACGCTGGCTGGCCGCGACGACCAGCGTGCTGGTATTGGCACCGTCGCTAATTATGCCGTTTGAGGGTATGGCGGAAGCCGCTGTATCGGCCTATGACAACACCTATATGGTGGCGCGGTTCTCTGAACTGGAGAAAACCTACAAAGCGCCGGATGGAAATGAGAAAAATCTATATACGGATTGGCAGTTTGCGGACGGCGCTTCGGCGGATAAAGGCATTGACGTCAGCGGCCACGACTTAACCAAGCTGGAGCTGCGCATGACCATGACGCTGACATCCAGCGACCCGTATGTGGACGTCAACAAAGCCTTTAATGGTGGCTTTATTAAGCTGCGGTCATTCGATACGGGTGAAGAAAAACAGGAAAACAATGTCGGCTTTTCAGTTAGGCCTCTGAAGCTGCAATTGGGTGCAAACTATATTTCGGTTAATTTGGCGGAGTGGTACCAGAATAACACCATCAGCACCACCGGACAAATCGATTTAAAAACCATTAATCGCATGAATATTTACATAGACTCCATCCCCAAGGATCAGGGAATCGATTTTACTATGACTCTGGCCGATATCTGCCTGGTGGATACTACCCGGGAAACCGCACCGCGGGTGGCGGCGCCTTCGGAAGGCATGCAGTCAATGGATAAAATAGTCTATTCGGTGAACGCGGTAGAATTAGGGGCTGACAAAACGGGTGAACGGGATTCTACGTCGGCCATTCAGAACGCCATTCAAAAGGTCACCAACGGCGGTGTGGTGTTCCTGCCCGCCGGCCGGTACAAAGTGAATGGAACCCTGCGAATTCCGGCGGGTGTCACGCTGCGGGGCGAATGGCTTAACCCGGAGCAGGGTGGTTTGGGAAAAGGGACAATCCTGATGGCATATGCTGGCAGGGGAAATGACAATCCCACGGATGGCGCTTTTATTTCTATATCAAGCGGCGCTTGCCTGCGGGATATCAGCGTATGGTATCCGGAACAGGAGGCGGCTGATCCGGCGCCCTATCCGGCGACGATCTATGGAAACGGCCATACCGATGTTATCAATGTGACCTTGTACAACTCTTACTATGGTTTTTATAACAATTCATGCTCTTCCATGCTTATCCGGCAGCTCTATGGCACCGTACTTTACCGTGGTATCCACGGCGCGTATGCCTACGATATTCCCCGGATTGAGAATGTCTATTTCGATACGAAATACTGGGCGGAAAGCGGCTTAAACGGTGCGCCGTCAGGGGAGGCGCTTTCCGCGCTGAATACCTATGCCGAGAGCAACCTGGTTGCAATTCAGGCCGGTGAACAGGACTGGGGCTATTGGTACGATTTAAACATTAACCATGCCAAATACGGCATTTTATTAACCGCCGTTCTAAATGATGAAAACAAGAAAAAGATTGTGCCCGGTAACATTGCGGCCGGAAAGGTAACCACCCGCCACACCAAAATCGGCGTATACATGGAAAATGTGGGGTATCCTGGTTTCCAGCTCACCTATTCGGATTTGGAGACCAGCGAATACGGCATGTATTACGCACCCAGGCCGGATTATAGTGATTTGGAAGATCAATACGAGTTTGAAACAAACGGTATTAAGTATTATGATAACGCCACCATTGTGGTGTCGGCCACGTCCTTTAAAGGCGGAAAAGCAAGCTTTTATTCGGATAAAAGCGGCGGATACGGCGTGAATTTTAATGACTGTACGTTCGCGGACTGGAGTCAGGCCGCCATCCGTCTGAACGACGGGAGCTTGACCGTGTCCAACAGTCAGTTTAACACGAATAAAATACCCCTGTCTTTTACCCAGAATGTGAAGCAGGCCGTTTTGGTAGGAAACCGGTTTGCCTCCGCGCAGGTGGTAACCGGCGGCAGCTTTAGCGACAACGACTCCCGTATTCGTCGGGATGACGCCGACACGTCGATCCCTCACACGCCGGACTACGACTATACCTTTGTGTCGGATGTGAAACCGGCCGGAGACGCGATTTTCAACGTTATGGATTACGGCGCTGTGGCGGGCGATACTCGCAGGATTCCATCTGACGACAGCACCGGAGCCTTCCAACAGGCGCTCGACGCGGCCGGGGAGGCTGGCGGCGGCACGGTGTACATTCCGGCCGGAGCCTATCGCATCAATGGAGCGCTGAGCGTGCCGACAGGCGTTGAACTGCGCGGATCCTTTGAATCGGCCCATTACGGCAACAGTACGTATCGCGGCACGCAATTGTGCGCCTACGGATATAAGGATAATGAAATTGGCGCGCCGCTGATTACCCTGGCCGAAGGGGCGGGGATAAAAGGCTTTACTGTGTTTTATCCGGAACAGGGATACAGCGACTTGGCTGACATTGACGCGGAAAAGGTACACGCCTATCCGCCGACCGTACGGGCGAACAAAAACACCTGGATTCAAAATATGGCCATGATCGCCACGTATACGGCCATTGATGCTATGACCAACAAATGTGACAATATCGTGATCACCGACGTGACCGGCGCGGCCATGTACGCCACGCTTATTATGGGCCACGGAACGGATGGCGGCTATGTGCAAAACCTGCACTTCAACTATTCTGGCTGGACGCAGCAGGGCCGGTATAGCAATCGGCCGCAGGGCGATGATAGAGATATCTCGACGACAAGCGGAAAAATGGCCGATTACACCACCCGCATCACCAAAGGGCTGATTCTCGGCGATGTCAAAAATGTGAATTTCTTCTCCTGCTTCAATATTATTGTGGCGGAGCAGATCGTACTGAAAGCCGATCCCTACACCGGTGGCAGCTTTGACGGTACCATGTGGGGGGTGGCTTTCGACGCGGCAACAAATGGCGTCATCGGAGAAGCCGGCAGTAACGCACAGCTGACAATCGTTAGTTCCATGGGCGTGTTTAACCGACAGGGCGGTGGATACAATATTAGAACTCAGCCGGGCTTTACTGGTCGGGTCAGCCTGTTTAACGCGGATGCCTGGGACGCCGAATCAAAACTGGTTTATATCGAAGGCGGCACGGTGGACCTGGTACAGTTTTTCTCCTGGTGCGTGTATAACGGCGTTTGCCGCTCGGGCGGCGTACTCAATGTGTATGGCTCGACCATTATCTCCAATAATGGGGACAACAACGGAAGAGTGCCGGACTTTACGTATGAGAGCGGCGCGGCTGGCGAGGTGGTTGGGAATCTGGACTGCCGGCAGATGTTGAATGTTGTTGCTGAAGAGGGCAGCTATGTTACGCGGAAGCTAAACGGCGCCGGCGTGTCCGATTTTTCCCCGGAACCGGTGGACAAGAACATGCTTAAAACGCTGCTCGACGGCCGGCGCACAGGCGCTGGACTGGTCGGATACACCGAGGAGTCGGTGCAAAAATATAACGCTTTGTTTGATGCGGCGTGGATTGTCTACAATAACGAACAGGCGTCTGCGGTTGAAATTTTTGCACAGATCCGCGCGCTGAGAACAGCGGACGATATCCTAAAACGAGAATTGGTCCCCGGGCAACTGGCCATGGCCGAGGGCACGCTGACGTCTCCGGTAGATCATTACATGAAGGTGGTCGGCACGTTTAATACGCCGATTAACCTGACCAAATACGATAAGAATGATTTGAAGATTTCCATGGATATAAGAGTCAACATGGATGAGGCGTCATTTCCGGAGCTGCTCAAGGATGTGGCTACTGAAGAGTGGATTAAATACATCGTTAATGGCACTCTGATCCTGTGGGGGAACGATACAAAGGCGGTTTTGTCAGATGAGGGAGCCTCTTACCTCCTTAAATGCGGGCAAGGACAGCTGAAGGACGCGGTTGTGGGCGAATACATCACCGTCACGTTCCCTGTTCCGGAAAAAATTATCCAGGACGGGCAGATCACTAAATTTGAGTTTTATTTGTATAATGATCTGCACGATTTGCTTAACAAATTGGATCCGGCCGATCCGCCCAAGTACAGCAATTACGGCGAGGGCGTGTCTATCAGCATGAAAGAAATGACCCTGCTCTATCACGCGGAAGTCGAGGCAGAAAAAACCGCGTTGCGGGCAGCGATCGCCGAAGCGGAAACAGTGAATACAGCCGAGTATACGCCGGATTCGGTAAAAACGTTTAATGAAGCGCTGGCCAATGCGCGAAAGTTGGTTGTGGATGCCACCGCTCTACAGAGCGAGGTCAATGCGGCGACGACGGCATTGACACAGGCACAGACCAATCTTTTGAAAAAAGCGAATAAGTCCGCGCTGAACGCAGCCATTGCCGCAGCGGAAGCGGTAACAGATACCTCTATATACACCGATGTGACGGTTAAGGCGTTTACGGATGCGCTGGAAGCCGCCCAACGGGTGGCGGCCGATGAGAATGCGACTCAGGCCCAGGTGGATGCAGCGGCGGCGACGCTGACCGATGCGCAGAATGGCCTGATTAGAAAACCCGCTGTGAAAGAGGCATTGAAAGCGGCCATTGCCGAGGCAAAAGAAAAAATGAACGATGGCAAGATTTATTCCCCGGAAACCATGGGGGTGCTTGTCGCCAAGCTGGCTGAAGCGGAGGTTCTGGCGGAGCAGTCAGACGCTATCCAGGCCCAGGTGGATGCGGCCGTAACGGCGCTGAATACAGCGACGGCCGGTCTGCGGTATCTGGCAGGCGATGTAGACGGAAACGGGGAGGTAACCGCCGCCGATGCATTGCTGGCGCTGCAGGCGGCGACTGGAAAAATTACGCTGTCCGGCTTACAGTTTTATGCGGCGGATGTAGATGGTAAGGAAAACATTACAGCGGCGGATGCCCTTCTGGTTTTGCAGAGGGCTACCAATAAAATCAGTTCATTGGCCTGATAACGGATGTGACCTATAAAAAGAGACGGCGGAACAAATCCGCCGTCTCTTTTTGCGTGGAATATAACAAAATCCAGGCGGAACTGACTTGTTTTATGGGCGGTTTTGTGCTATAATAAACGCTATCCTGACCCGGTTTTACGGGGGGAATTTTTAAAAATCGAGGAATGGCCATGAAAATGAGAGCATGGCGCCTGGCGGCGCTGACCATGGCGGCACTCCTGTGCGCGGGATCGGCGGCAGGTTGCCAGTCAACAGCGGAAAACAAGGAAGAGAAAACAAAGGGCTACCGGGCTTTGGCCCCCTATCATATGGGGTTTATCGCTGTGGGGACGGAGGGGCGTATCGGGGCGGTCGATGTCGATACGAAGAAGGCGGAGACGCTGTCCAGCCCGGTTTCGGTGACGCTGCGCGATATCACGGAGTATAACGGAAACCTGATAATCGTGGGGGATGACGGCACTGTTGTTTCATCGCCGGATGCCAAGACGTATACCAAAGGCGATGCGGGTACCGACGAAGACCTGTATGCGGTTGTGCGCTGGAATGACCGGTATGTGGCCGGGGGCGATAAGGGCGCACTGGTCTACAGCGAAGACGGAAAGCAATGGAAGGAACTGTCGAGCGGCGTCACAGACCGGATCACCGGATTGGCGGCTTCGCAGGAAATGTGTTTGGGCGTGACCGATAAAGGCCAGGTAATCACATCAAGAAACCTTACCGACTGGACTGTGCTAGACTATAATGAATACTATACACAGGAAACAGCGTTTGAGCGCGTTGTCTGGACGGGCAATGTTTTTTATGCCGTAGGACAGGACGCAAAAGAGGGACCGGTCGTTACTTCCTCTCTTTCCGGGGATGTCTGGACGTCCCGCCTTTTAACCTATTATAATGGGGAGGCGCAATCCACATCCGGGCTGATGATGACCGCTCTGGCGTGGGATGGTCAGCAGCTTTTTGCCTCGTGCAATGAGGGTCGGCTGTATACCATGCCCGACTGCACCCAGTGCAATAAAATGGAACCGATCGGTTCCGGCAACCTAACGGCGATTGCCTATAACGGCGGTAAGCTGGCGGCGGTCGGCGAGGACTACACGGTTGCCGTTGTCGATACGGAAGCGGTAAGGCAGTACAATATTTCATCGGACACGGCGCTGGCCCATCAGGGCGAGGGCGCGGTCATCATTGATGTGCGCGCCGGGGAGGAATATGACGCCAAGCATATTAAGGGGGCGGTCAACATTCCCCTGGATAAAATCGACTCCCTGCTGACCACAGAAGCTCCGGACAAAAAGACCGAGCTGATATTCTACTGTACCAAAGGCGTCCGGAGCCAGACAGCTTTGGAAAAGGCGCGGGAAATGGGATATGAAACCGTATACAGCCTAGGAGCCATGGACAACTGGACGCATGAATTTGCGGGGAGCGCGGCCGGCGCAGGCGGTACGACGTCTAGTACCGGGCAATAATTCGGAAGCGAACACAAAATCAAAACCTCCTCTGAGACCGGAGGAGGTTTTTCATTTTGGCGATCTGTATTAGCCAAAAGACACCCTTGAAAAAACCTATGACATACTGGCAAATTTCCACAAAGAAAAATTGCCAAATTCTTGACATTTCTACAGAGAGAATGCTATAATGAGCCAGTCAATTACATAAAAAGAATAGGATGCGTGATTTATGGACATTACCAAGACCATTCATATCCCGGATTTGGGCGACATCGACGGCCAGAGCGGCTTTCGTGCCCTGGAAATCACCGAGGACGGCCGGTTCCAGGTTGGCAAGAACGGTGTTGTGGACATCGTGGAAACGGGCGACAGCAAAGTGGAGTTCGTTTCGTTCGGCGATCGTTCGCTGGCCTGTGTAAAATCCGCTATCGCTTATCCCGTGTATTATCCGGTGCTGCCGGTCAATTTGGAGCGCCCGGTGGAATCCGTTCTGATGGATCTGGACGGCACCACGGTGCGCAGCGAGGAGTTCTGGATCTGGATTATCCAGATGAGTGTCGCCAGCCTGCTGGGCAATCCGAAATTTGAACTGGAAGAGGCCGATATGCCTTTTGTGTCCGGCCACAGTGTGTCCGAGCATCTGCAGTATTGTATCGATAAATACTGCCCCGGCGAATCGCTGGATCGTGCGCGTGATTTCTATTTTGAACATACTCATCGTGAGATGGAAGAGATCATGGCCGGCCGCGGCCGTGAAGGCGCGTTTACTCCCACCGAGGGCGTGAAAGACTTCCTGTACGGGCTGAAAGATATGGGTGTGAAAATTGGCCTGGTCACCTCTGGCTTGTATGAAAAAGCTTATCCCGAAATTAAATCCGCGTTTCAGACGCTGGGTATGGGCGAGCCCACTGATTTCTATGATGCCATCATTTCCGCCGGTTTCCCGCTGCGTAAGGGCAGCGTGGGCACGCTGGGTGAGCTGTCGCCCAAGCCGCATCCGTGGCTGTATTCCGAAACGTCCATCGTCGGATTGGGTGCGGCGTTTACCAACCGCAACCGCGTCATCGGCATCGAGGACAGCGGCGCCGGCGTGTGCTCGGTCCGTCTGGCCGGCTATACCACCGTGGGTATCGCGGGCGGCAATATCATTGAAAGCGGCACCAAGCCGTTGTGCAGCCAGTTCTGCGATAACTTTGAGCAAATCATGAAATTTATAAAAGGATAAGGAGTGGACAAAGTGGATAATAACAAAAAGACACAGTGCCATTTTATCTCCAATACCCACTGGGATCGTGAGTGGCGGTTCTCTGCCCGGCGGACGCAGTATATGCTCGGCTATATGCTGGATATGCTGATGGACATTCTGGAAAAAGAGCCGGAATTTCGTCACTTTCACCTGGACTCGCAGACCATGCCGGTACAGGATTATCTCGAGATTTATCCCGAGAAAAAGGAAAAATTCAAGAAACTGGTTTCGGAAGGCCGCATCGGTATCGGCCCGTGGTTCTGCCTGCCCGACGAATTTACCGTTGGCGGCGAATCCCTGATCCGCAACCTGCTGCTGGGTCATAAAATCGCCAAGGACATGGGCGGCGTCAGCAAAACCGGTTACTCCCCGTTCGGCTGGGGCCAGATTTCCCAGCTGCCGCAGATCTATGCTGGTTTTGATATCCACTTTGCCTCTTTCTATCGCGGCCTCAACGAATACGAAGCGCCTACCTCTGAATTCTTCTGGGAAAGCCCGGACGGCACTCGTATTTATGCGTCCCGCCTTGGCAAGCGGCCCCGTTACAATATCTGGTACATCGTGCAGCGCCCGGTGTATTACAACCTGCCTAATGAGGGTATCCGTGATTTCCACTGGAACGACAACAACGGTATTTTCAAGTTCGTCGACGAGAATTACAGTGAGCTGGATTATCAGTACACGCATCCTTATTTCGAGTATCACAAAGAGCACATCAAGGAGCGCGCAGAGCAGGCGATCCGCGAGCAGAACGACGACTGGACGACCTCTCACCGTTTCTGGTCCAATGGTCACGATTCCTCCTGCCCGGATATCCGCGAAGTGCAGATGATCAAGGATCTGAATGCGGCGCTGCCTGATGCCGATGTGTTCCACAGCACCCTCAAAGAGATGGAGCAGGGAATCATCGACGAGTTTGATCCCAATACCCGCGTGCTTAAAGGCGAAATGCGCGCCCCCTTCACTAAGGGGTCCGTATCCAGCATGATGGGCTGGATTACATCGGCCCGCACCTATGTGAAACAGGCCAACTTCAACACCGAGCGTCAGCTTGAAAATTATGCGGAGCCGATGGCCGTGTTTGCGTCGCTGTGCGGTGCGCCGTATCCGCAGAACCAAATCGACCTGTCTTACAACTATCTGCTGCAGAACCATGGACACGACAGCATCGGCGCCTGCGGCCGCGACGTGGTGTATGAGGATGTTATTTACCGTTATCGCCAGTCTCGCGAAATGAGCGCCTGCGTGCTGGAGCGCGCCTTTATGGATGTCGCCGGTGATATCGACCTGCGCGCCTGGAGCCGTGATGATGCGGCGCTGGTGGTCTTCAACCCCGCTCCTTTCAAGCGTTCGGAAGTGGTCAAAGTTGTGCTGCAAATCCCGGCGGACTGGAGTGCGCAGAACTTCCAGATTCTGGATACCGACGGCAGCAAGCTGACCTACCAGGTGCTGGCTACCAATAAGAATAACGCGCAGATCATCCAGAACCCGAACGACACGGCGAACGTGCTGCATACGCAGGAATACACCATCCAGCTGGATGTGAAAGACGTTCCCGCCATGGGCTACAAAACGCTGAAAGTGCAGCCTTTGGGCTATGTCCGTGCCTCCACGCCGGTTACCATGCTGCGCGGCCCGCAGACGATGGAAAACGAATATCTCCGCGTCACGTTCAATGCGAACGGTACGTTCAATGTATACGACAAGGAGAACGACAAAACATATACCGGCCTCAACTTCTTTAAGGATACCGGCGAGATCGGCGATCCGTGGCAGCATATCCTGCCGGAGAACGATGAGACCTTTACTACGTTGAATCAGAATGCCAAGATCACGCTGGTTCACGACGGCGAGCTGGAAGTGTCTTTCCGCGTGCTGATCGATTGGGCGCTGCCGGAGAAACGGTCTATGGATGAAAAGACCCGTTCCGAGCACCTGAACCCCTGCACCATTGAAAGCATCGTCACCCTGAAGAAGGGCTGCCGGTGGGTCGATGTGCAGACCACGGTTGATAATCGTTCGGAGGATCATTATCTGCAGGTTGGCTTCCCGACCAATATCAAATCCGAGTATTCCTATGCGCAGGGTCAGTACGACGTGCTGAAACGCCAGGTTGCCAAGCTGGATTACTCGCTGTACGACGAGATCCCCATGACCGAGCATCCGATGAATTCCTTTGTGGATGTTACCGACGGTACGCATGGCGTGGCGATGCTCAACGAAGGCCTGAAAGCCTACGAAGTGGCGGACGATGAAGAAAACACCGTTTATCTGTCGCTGCTGCGCTGCTTCCCGCTGCGCATCTGCGTAACTTCCGACATGCAGGATTACAGCTGGGAGAAAGGCTCGCAATGCATCGGCAAAAATGAGTTCCATTATGCCTTTATGCCGCATGCCGGCGATTGGGAAGAAGCCAATGTGTGGGGAGCTTCCGAGCAGTTCAACCTGGACTTCATCATGTGCCAGGTGGCGCCCACCGCTCATGGTAAAAACGCCGAAGTCCACTCGTTCCTGGAGCTGGGTACCGAGCGCCTGAATGTCAGTGCCATCAAACGTTCTGAAGATGGCGAGGGCTATGTGGTGCGTCTGTTTAATCCGTCGGATAAGCCGGTGGAATCCACTATTCGTCTCAATGGCGGCAAAGCGGTGACCGACAAAGTGCAGTCTCCGGTGGAGCGTCAGGCGGCCGAATTTGAATTGCCGGGTTATTCGGATAAGTCCTGGAGCAAGGTAGAACTGGTATCCCTGGAAGAGAAACATACCGACGATCTGACCATGGATGCGGACGGGTATGTGCCGTTCACCATCACGGGCAAAAAGATCCTTACTATCAAATTCAGCTGAGACTAAAGCGAATATATGCAGGCCGGACAGCAGTTGCTGTCCGGCCTGTTTTTTGCTGCCTTTCGTCCAATCCCGGTAGAGGGACAAGATGAGGTGTGGCACAGAGAATCACGACTCCCATTTTTAGGTTAGCCGCATGCGGTAAACCGGACATCCTGTTTGCCAGCCAAAGTATGGAGCGGGTTATAAATGATTATATAAAAGCAGCACAGCAGGGGAATGCCCCTTGCTGTGCTGCTTATGGAGAAGAAGTATGAGTTACGTATAACAGGCGGAAAGAATTACAGCTGGGGTAGGAACTCCTCCCCAGTATCGTCCTTAAAAGGATCCACAGTAGCGTCGTTTTGTATCCCGGAACTGGTCAAAATATCAGTAAAGGAAAAGGTTTCAACCTCCAGAGAGGGAACCACATAGGTTTTTTTCATGGCCGCATGCCTCCTTTTATTCTGCTACGACGATCTCAGGCGCGCCCGATCCGGTGTGGACACGGGCATAGTTGCTGCTGTAAATAGTCGTACCGTTTACTACTGTATAGGCGATCGCGTAGCGGTACCGATTCGGCTGGACATTCAGCAGACTGGTCATATACTGCCGATTAGGGACGGTTTTGGATGATGTTACCGTGACATAACCATCGGCGCTTACGGTTTCTCCCTTTCTCAGGGCGTTTAGCGTGGATAGGGAATTGCTGTAAATAATGCCGTGTTCGTTGATCGTATCTTCAGGCACCGAGGTCTGCGCAATCACGGTAAAGGTATAGATGCTGCCGTTATCTGGGGCATATGCCTGCTGAATGACCACGTCGTTGACAACCGGATCGGAACCGGCATCTTTAAGAACGGCCTCAAGGTTGTTATGCCCGCTGACATAGAAGGTGTAGGAATTTGATCCAAAGCCGACCTTGGCGCCATCCAGTACCCAGTAGGCGACATCGCCGGCGGCGGTCGCGGTAATACGGGAGTCAAAAGCCAGTGGAGTTTCAGCGGAAACGGCGTTTCCGCCCGCGTCGACAGCGGCGATACCCGTACCCAGGGCCAACGTATAGGCGGATTTGTCATCCGCCGTATAGACCGCATTGATATTCACCGGGCTGCCCTCATTCGTTTCGAACAGGATGTCGCATTCATTGTCGCTGACGTTCCAGCCTTTAAATTGGTAGCCATGGATAACCGGGGCTTTTACGCCGCCGTTTAAAAGCGCTTTCAGCGCTTCAACGGAAGATACCGTTTGGGTCGCAAACACCTCGTTATACTTGCCCAGGAAGTTCACTGTTAGATTTTTGGAATACACCAGCTCGATATAGTCAATGTTGCCGGCGCCGGATACACTGCCGTGGTCGCCGGCCCCCTTTATGGGTTTCAGTTTCAACTCATGCATGCCGGACGGCACATTGGAAAGGGCTACGGAAAAAGTTTTAACCAACGTAAAGACGGTCGTGTTGGTGGAGGTAGGTCCAAGCGTAGCCTTGCCAATCAACACCTCATCGGCATATAGTTCATAGTCATCTTCATAAACAGAGGCCAGGGCGATATTTACCTGAACCAAACCGGTCAAATTCCGTTGGCCAAAGTTTAGGACGCTGTCCGGCTTGGTATCGCCCACAAACGTCGGGGTATCTGTGCTAAAGGGATAAAAGGCGGCATTGGCTTTAGCTTTCGCAGCGCCGGACAGCGTTGCGGATTCCGCCTCAAGCTGTTCAAGACGGCTGTCCTGCGGGCGCACCGGTTTTCTGTAGATAAGGTCAATATAGTCCAGATGACCGCAGCCGTAAGAGCTATCGCCATTGCGCCATACCTTCAAGGCCAGCGACGTGCTGCCCAGCTTGTTGTCGAACGTCGTGACACAGGAGGTGTCCGCCACGGTTGTCCAGCCCGAAGAGGGAACCGCGGTGTCGGCCATCTGTTTCCATGTGGCATCGGTTTTGGTGAAATCCGCGTCCGGCCCGGTGGCTGTGCCGCCGCTCAGGAACACATAATGGTTGCCGGTTTGTCCCGCCGCCACGCCAACCCGGATTTCCACAAGATCAATCAAATTGATGCGGCCCAGGTAAAACACGTCGCCATGCGAAACGGCTACGGCATTATTACCATCCGCATCGCCCCCGGAAAACCCGTCGAGGGCTTTCAGAGTCACGCTGCCCTTGGGCAAATACGACTTGCCAAAGTCGATGGTCTCCGCCTCTATGCGCACGGTAACGTCTTCGTAGCCGTCGGCCGCCGGCTCGGCAGCCGCAGCCGGGGCGATCATGGTGCACAGCAGGCATAGCGTCGTGAAAACGGCTGGCCATCTTGATTTCATATAGACCCCTCTCTTTCACAGAAATGACAAAAGTACACTTTAATTATAACGGTTTACCAAGATAAAACCAGCCAAAAAATAACAAAAAGTACTCAATAATTAACAATTTGCTTTAAATCTATAAAAACGGAAGATTAAATATGGTTTGTATAACCATATACGTGGCGGCACAGCACGACGGAGACAGTCTTAGACCACCATTAAAACACGACCGATCGAAAAATTATTCTTGACAACGCAAATGGTTGTGATATACTTGTGATATCATATTGATATCACAAGAAAGGGGTCGTCTGGAATTATGGAAGATCGGTTTAAAAGCGTGGAAGAAAGGCCCATTACCAAAAAGCACGGTATCATCATGCTCATACTGCTGGTGGTCATCACCGTTTTGTCAATCGCCGCGCTGATCGGCGGCTGTATCCTGCTGGAAGAGGAGGAAAATGTGTTCGGCGGCATCCTGCTGGCGGCGGGTTTGGTTGTGGGTACCGGCGCGTTCTGCCTGATCCCTCCCGGACTGAAGAGCATTAAGCCCAACGAGGCGTTGGTACTGACATTGTTCGGCAATTATCACGGAACCATTAAAGAGCCGGGGTTTTACTTTGTCAATCCGTTCTGCGCGGCCGTCTTTCCGGAAAGCCAAAAACAGACCAAGGTGGTGATGTCGGAGGCGAACAACCGCCCCACGGTGGCCACTACGGTAAAGAGAAAAATTTCCACCAAGGTTATGACGCTGGACAATAACAAGCAAAAGGTCAACGACCAGCTCGGTAATCCGATTATTGTGGGCACGGTGGTGATCTGGCAGGTCAGCAATCCTACCCAGGCGGTGTTTTCGGTGGAAAACTATACCGAGTACCTGTCCATTCAGTGTGACACCATCACACGCAATACGGCGCGGCTCTATCCTTATGACGATACGAACGAGGACGGTGCGGAAGAGGTCACCCTGCGGGGCAACAGCACCGCTATTGCCGAAAATATGCAGGAGGAGCTGCAAAAGCGGGTGGCGGACGCCGGCCTGACTATCCTCGATGTGCGAATTACCCATCTCGCCTATGCGGAGGAAATTGCGGCGGCCATGCTCCAGCGACAGCAGGCTACGGCCATCATTGCGGCCCGTAAAAAGATTGTGGAGGGCGCGGTGAGCATGGTAAAAATGGCCATTGACAACCTGAACGACGACGGGGTTGTGGTGCTGGACGAAGAACGTAAGGCGGCCATGGTGAGCAACCTGCTGGTGGTGCTCTGCGGCAACAAGGAAGCGCAGCCCATCGTCAACAGCGGCAGCTTGTACTAAGGGATGATGCTTCATGGATGCGCTGGATAAGAAAGAGGAGCTGTTACAGGAGCGTTTGCAGCGGCTCGACGCGCTGGAAAAGGAGATTTTGTCGCGGGAGCGGGCGCTCAAGGAGAAGGAAAAGGGCAAAAAGCAGATGCTGCTGCGGCTTTCTCCCCGGCTGTGGGAGGAGTTGGCCGCGTGGGCGGAGGAGGACTTCCGCTCCATCAACGGGCAGGTGGAATATCTGCTCAACGACTGCGTAAATCGGCGCAGGCGTGGCGGCAAAGAGTAGGACAGGAAAGCGCGGCGTAGACTTAGCGGAGAATCTTGAAGTGCGGTGAGCCGCATTCCAGAAATCGGAGCGACAGCTCCGATTTCTCCCCAAAGGCTATGACCATAATGGCCGCCCGCGTGTAGGTATATCGGCTTAATCCATGTCTTTGGCGACGACTGTTTCCAAGAAAACCAGCAGAAGGCAGCATCGCCGGATCGATCCTCACAGGCCATCTACACGTATCCTGCCGCAGGCCTTGTGTGGCGACCACCCGCGTGCGCGTTCGCCGTCTGGATGCGCAGGACGCTTCCTGCGTGTAGAAGAACTTGTGCGAACTTTAGAGGAAACCGGCACCGGCGGCGGGTTTCGCCATGGTTGGGGGTAAACTCCACCGTCTATATCTCTACCCACACGCGGGTTGATGTGGCAAGGGGACTAACCAGCCCACAACATAAAACAGGACGGGATGATTCATCCCGTCCTGTTTTAGTTTATACGGCACGGCGCGGGTCAAGCAACATCACGCAAACACCGTCTGTACCAGCACCATATATAGCACAGTTCCCGCGCCGATGCTGAGCAGGGTGTTGCCCTTCCACGCGTGCAGACCCACCACGGCCGCCACCGCGATCAGCTCCGGCACGCCGAACGGGGCCGCGGTGACCGACACACCCTTCAAACAGTAAACCACCAGCATGCCGATGACCGCATAGGGCAACACCCGCCCGAGATAGGTAACATAGGCCGGCACCGGCCGGTGGTCGGGAAAACAGATAAAAGGCAGGAAACGGGTAATCAGGGTAGCCAGCATGATTACCGCCAGGGTGATGAACACCTGCGTCGTCGTCATGTGTCCACCTCCTTCGACAAGGGCCGGCGGCAAGCTGTCAGCAGGGCCAAAATTATCAGCATGGCGGGGATGAGGAAGCTGTCCGGTCCAAACAGAACCAACGCGGCGGCCGAACAGGCCAGCCCGATCAGCACCGGCGCGTGGCTGCGTGCGCTTTTCCACTGGTTAACGAGGATGACCACAAACAGGGCGGTCAGGGCAAAATCCAGCCCTTTGGTGTTAAAGGGAATGAACTGCCCAGCAATGCCGCCCAGCGCCGAACCGAGTACCCAGTACGTCTGGTTGAGAAGGGCCACGAATACCATAAAGCGGGTAGGATCCACCCCCTCCGGGGGCTTGGCCGAGCAGAGGATGGAAAAGGTTTCATCGCAAAGGGAGAAAATCAGGTAGGGTTTGGCTTTGCCAGTGCCCCGGAATTTTTCCAGCATGGAGATGCCGTAAAACAGATGCCGCGCGTTGACCATCAGAGTGAGGGCAAAGGCGTAGAGCGGGTTGAACGCAGCAACCAGCAGGGTCACAGCCACAAACTGCATCGACCCCGCAAACACGCAGGTGCTGACCAGCAGCGACCAAGTCCAGCCGAAGCCCTTGCTGCTCATGAGGATGCCGTAGGCCATTCCTAAAAATAAAAAGCCGGCCAGCACCGGCAGGGTATGGGGAAAGGCGGCCTTTAATGCCTGCCTGTTTTTATGCATGCGGTTCTCTCCCTTTTAACGGGCTATCCTTACCGTGCGGCGGGAGGGACGGCCTATAATGGATATCATTATAACAAGCCGAGGCGAGCCTGTCCAGTGTCCGATCCATCCAGGGGCAGAGGAAAGGGGCGCACCGGCTTGCCGCGGTGCCTGTGTCTGACCATCCCCGCCGACAAGGACGCTCTGGGCCGTGCGCTGGGCC
>URYP01000044.1 GCA_900552115.1 uncultured Oscillospiraceae bacterium
CCAGCTCATCCGCCGCAATGGCCGCCTGCCGCTGTGACCGCTTGAGGTGAGCGGCTGTCTTTTTCAGGGATATAATTTCGGTGCGCACGTCCCGATGAAGTTTTTCTCTCTCCGGGTCCTGCGAATCCACATCCTCCGCCAATTGTACGGCGTAGTCCTTCAGCCGCCGTTGAATGTCTTCGTCCGAGCGGCTGAGCGCCGTGCCGAGCTGCTCCAATACATCCTGAGGCATGCTCTTCCTCCTTCCTTGTTCATACCGGGGCAGAAGGGACTTCCTCAAACCCTTGTCTGCCGGAATAAGGAACGGTGTCCTTTTTTGTCGAAATACCTTCCTATCATACCGAAAGAAACGCGGTTTGTCAATGAAACGCCCGGCGGTATGTCCTTACGGCAAAATGTTCCAGTGCGGATATGATAGGAAAAGCCGCCGGTCTTTTTAGATCGGCGGCCAAGTGATTGTTCGATATCCGATCCCCATTTTAACATCTATGGGATTGTGCCGCTCGTTATGCATGGGAACGGCAGCCGTTAAGCGATTCCGTAGCCACCGCTGACCGGATCAAGAAACAGGCCGATATGGGGCGGCGCCCAGGTAAAGGCAATAAATCCTGCCAGCAGTAAAACCAGTATGAGGCCGGCGCCCACGGCAGCCGCCCTGGTTTGCAGGGCGGGGCGGGGATGCTCCAGCCGGCGGCAGGCATATCCATAGGCGACGATGGTTCCGATAACAAAGGTGCCGATGTCCAAAGCCAGCGTATTAAAGCCCAGAATACCGGTATACGTGTAAAAGAGCGTTACAATGGTCAGCAGTCCCGCCAGCAGCGACAGCACCTTGACCGGCAGGAAGCCCTTTGTTTTCCGGCCATAGGCCAGATACTCCACGATGCCAAAGAGGACGACCGGCCAGAACAGCAGTTTGAGATGCTCCCACGTGCTTTCATTCACCGCCCCCAAAATTGCCGTGACCGGCCCGCCGCACCAGTCATGGATAAAATGCAGCAGCGTCCCCGCCACCAATGTAAAGAGCGCGCCGGCAATGCACCATTTTTTGATTTGTTTCATTCGGTTCCCCTCCTATGTTGTCTGATGCAAGTATATGCACGCGGACAGGAGGGAATGTAAGCGATTTATCCGACTTTGGGAGTTTGGGCCGCCGCGGGTTCCTCTGCGGGAAGCCCGCGCTGTATTTTTCCGGTTGCGAGCGCAACAAGCAGGCTGACGACGCAGGCAAAAAGTATAATCACCCACACGGCTCCGCTCAGGCGGTCGAAAAGGATGCCATACAGCGCCTGCCCCAGCGGAAAGGCGCACATGCAGACCACCGTGATGAAGGAGGCGACTTTTCCCAGCAGATGAGGGGGGGTCTGCCGCTGGGCAAAAGTTTGGGCGAATATGTTGAACAGGGCGGCGAAACACAGGCTGGTAACAATGGCGGCAATGGTAACGCCATAGGATACCAGAGGCATGTCGCGCGTCAGGGCGGCAAGGCCCACGGGAAGCAGGGCGGCGCTCGCGATCAGAAGGAATTTGTAGGAGTGCCGAAAATCAAAGCGTTTGGCCACCAGCCCGGACAGGCATCCGCCCAGGATGGAACCGACCGCCAGCGCCGCCTCGGCGAAGCCGTAATGCTGACTGGACAGCCCCCAGTATATTTTTACGAGATAGGGAAGTCCCACGGTGATCATGGATGATAAAAACAGGTTCAGCAGCGCCAGTACGCCCAGCAACTTGGATAATTGCGGATTATCCCGCACCAGGAATTTAAAGACGGTAGAAAAGTCGCTTTTTACCATCGACAGGGCGCTGCCGCTGCGTTTGACCGGCGTAAAGGGAATGTGCAGGAACAGCTCCATTACAGCGGACAGGAAAAAGCATAGGCCGCTGGTCATCAGGATGGGGGCAATCCCCCAAAACCCATAGAGCATACCGGCGGCAATCGGCCCCAGCAGGGTGGCCAGCGCGTTGACCTGCACCACCATTCCGTTAGCCTGTACCAACCGGTTGTCGCCGACCAGGGAGGGGATACTGGCCTGTACCGACGGTTGGTAAAAGGACTGGATGACAGACAGGATCACCATAGTGACGCCAATGGGCAAAATGCCGGCGCCTTTTGATGCCGTCAGGGTGAATACCGCGATAACAGCCGCTGTAGTGAAATCAAGCGCCACCATGATATTGCGGCGGTTCACCCGGTCGGCCAGGATACCGCCAAAGGGGGAGAGCACCACGGTGGGAATCATGGAAACGGCGAGTATGCCGCCGAATGCCGCGGCCGATCCGGTCAGGTCCAGCACATACAGCGACAGGGCGAATCGCAGAATCGAGTTGCCAAACAGCGACGCGATCTGCCCGAGGACCATAATGGTAAAATCCTTGCGGAACAGGGGAGCGAAGGGGGCGTTGCTCATGTCAAACACTCCTTGCCAAAAATAAAGTAAAATTAAATACCGACCGTCGGTATGTATGGCGCTGTAAAAAAAGCCTCTGTACGAGGCTGTAAAGCGGCCGGCTATCACGGCTGCGGCGAGGTATCCGCACTACGGCTGGCCATCACGATATCGTAATAGCGGCTGGCGGTTTCGAGGAGCTCCTCAGTGATCACCGGCAGCCCCAGACCGTCTAAACATTGCTGGTAACACAGAATTTTGTTCATAAAACGATCTTTTTCTACCGGAAACAGCCCGGGGTTGATCCAGACGTTGATCAGCAGAATCATCACTTCGGCCGCCTCGCGGGGATATTCGACACACAGGGAACCGTCCTGGTTCCCCTCCTCAATCAGAGCGGCCAATAGGGGAGCGGTATCGTCAACCGATGTCCGGATGGTTTCCATGATCATGCGCGCGTCGCAGGTATAGGAGAGGGCGGCGGCGTCCAGCGATACCTTTTCATCGTCCTGCAGCTGCAGCCTGAAAATCTGTTCCAGCTTTTGCAGGCCGTTCCGTGTCGTGTCGCGCTTAATGTCCAAATACCAGTCCTGCCCCTGATATAATCGGTCATAAAGGCGCTCCAGAATGTCTTCCTTGCTTTTAAAATGGTAGTAAATAGCGCCTTTGGACAGTCCAAGCTCATCCACCACGTCCTGAATCGACGTGTTTTCATAGCCCTTGGTGGAAAAGAGCCGGTAGGATACGTCCAGTATTTTATGTATGGTTTCCTCCGGGAATTTGTTGCGCGCCATCATGATCACCTCTTAACAAACCAACCGTCGGTATGTATGTTACACCGCTCCCGCCCCTTTGTCAAGGTGTAAAGCCAGCCGGTCTATAATTTTTGCGGGTTTGATATGTAATGGTTAGGGACATACTAACCAAGACAACAAGTCCATTGCGTTTTAAGGAGCCGATTATGGAATTACAGGATGTTATGCGGGAATTGGAAGCGTTGGGGAATGAGCGAATCAAACAGATTTATATAAGGCACGGTGCAAGGGAGCCCCTGTTCGGTGTGACGACCGGGGCCATGAAGCCCCTGGCCAAAACCATTAAAAAAGAGTATTCTCTGTCCATGGCGCTGTATGCGACCGGCAATTATGACGCCGCTTATTTCGCAGGAATGATTGCCGATCCCGGGAAAATGCAGCCCACTGATTTTGAAACCTGGATGAAAACCGCGTATTGTCATATGATGTCCGATTACGTGGTAGCTGTAACTCTGGCGGAGACCGATTTTGCCCAGGAGGTTGCAGACCGCTGGATCGACAGCGACAAAGAGCTGTATATGTCCGCCGGATGGTGCTGTTATTGTTGGCTGCTGGGTACCCGTCCCGATGAATGGTTCGAAAAAAGCAAGTTGCTTACAATGCTGCGCCGGGTGGAACAGACGATACACGGCCAGCCGAACCACACCCGGTACGCCATGAACGAATTTGTCATGGCGGTGGGTATATCCTACCGGCCGCTGCATGAGGAGGCGCTGGCTGCCGCGCAGCGGATAGGAACGGTATCGGTGGACTGGGGGAAGACCGGCTGCAAAACGCCGTCGGCGCCGGAGGCCATCCGCAAAGCGGTGGATAAGGGGCGTATAGGGTTCAAACGCAGGGGCGTGCGTTGCTGAGGGAGGCTAAATGGACGTTTTTGATAAGTATTTGACTACCATCGACAATCCGGACAACCGGGCGCGGACCGCGGAGGTGCTGCGTTGGGTAGGGGAAACCTTCCCCAGCCTGTCGCCCCGTATTGCCTGGAACCAGCCGATGTTTACGGATCATGGCACCTATATCATCGGTTTCAGCGTATCCAAGAGGCATTTGGCTGTATCACCGGAAAGACAGGGTATCCTTCAATTTGCGGAGCGGATTGCACAGGCCGGCTATGATTGCAGCAAGATGCTGTTCCGCATTGGCTGGAACAGCCAGGTTGACTATGGGCTGCTTAAAACAATCATCGCCTATAATATACGGGACAAGGTTGACTGCCAGACTTTCTGGCGCCGGTAGTAGCCGTGTATAACCAATCGCGCCCGCCTCGGTTAAAACAACCGTTTTCCATTTAAAATATCGATGCCGAGCTCTTTGGCCATGCCGGTTTGTTTAAAGGGGTTTATTTTTTCCACAACTCCATCCCGTTTAAACAGTGAGCCCGTATTTTTGAACCAAAACGTTACATTGGCCTTCACGCATTGTTCGCGGATAGCCAGCACCCACTCGTAATCACACTCACGGGCGTCCCGCCCCGTTTCGCCGCCGACGGTGACATGTTCTACGCCTTGAATATAGGGCGTTAAATCAATTGCTTCCAGAAGCGGCGCGCAGGCGATAAAACGACGTTTTATCGGATAGGATAAAAACAACGGTAGCCTGTAGTCAGCCAGCGCTTGGTTTTCGACCGTGCAGCCAATGTTCACGTTGTCGTAGCCTTCACCCCAATCCGCTGGCAGCGAAACCGGAAAACGGTCGATACGCTTGGTTAAAATCAAAAAATCAATGTCCGTCCGTTCCCTGATCATTGCCCAGGCGTCTTTGCGCCACTCATCCGCTTCGGGCAGAAAAAAGTCGGTCGCAAAGCAGGTTGCCAGTATTTTGTTTCCCTTGATGTTGTATTCGCCGTTTGCCTTTTTCCGGACAGGCCAATCGAATTTATCGGTTTTTTGTATCGTGTTTTGACCATATCGTTTGGCATGCGGCCCGTAAAAATAGCAGTTGGTGCAACCGTCGCTTGCTTTGTAGCAGCCTGTCCACGGTTCCCAGTTCATAGTCGGCCTCCTTTTGTTTTAACTACAATAAACCTTGTTTTCCAATATGCAAAAAGCAGTTTGCCGTATGATCGTTGACCATACCAATCGACTGCATATAGGCGTATATAATGGTGGACCCCACAAATTTAAAACCTCGCTTTTTCAGGTCCCGGCTAACCAGGTCTGAAAGGTCGGTTTTTGCCGGCAGCTCCGAAGCATCGCTCCAGGAATGGCAGATCGGCGTTCCATCTACATAAGCCCAAAGATACCGGTCAAAGCTGCCATACTCCTCCTGCACAGCGCGAAAGGCTCTTGCGTTGGTTATAACAGACTGGATTTTCAGGCGGTTGCGGACGATCCCGGTGTCTTGCATGAGCGATGCCACTTTGCACTCGTCATAGGTCAGAATCTTGTCAATATCGAATCCGTCGAATGCCCGGCGATAATTTTCCCGTTTCCGTAGGATGGTGATCCAGCTGAGTCCTGCCTGCGCTCCCTCCAGAATCAGCATTTCAAACAGCTTTTTATCCTCATGGACAGGTATGCCCCATTCTTCATCGTGATAACGACAGTACAATTCATCGTCTCCCGCCCAGGCGCATCGTTCCAGATTTTTAACCATTGCTCCTGCTCCTTTTTATAAATCGATATAAAGATTTACAACGCATTAGCATTATACCGGATATGGATGCAAATGAAAAGCCTTCCCCATATACAATATATCCCTAAAATGGTTAAAACTCTGGCTGCTGCTCTCAGCTTGCGTAATATCCGCCTCCTGGGGAGACACACTACCTAATACAGAATTCAAACGCAAAGGAGCTTTCCATGAACCATTTACATTCAGAAGAATCCCCTTATTTGCTCCAGCACGCAGATAACCCTGTTGACTGGTATCCGTGGAATCCGGAGGCCTTCCAGAAGGCTGCCGAGGAAGATAAACCGGTTTTCCTGAGCATCGGCTATTCCACCTGCCACTGGTGCCACGTGATGGCGCACGAATCCTTTGAGGACAGGGAGGTGGCGGAGCTTCTCAACCGCCATTTTATATCCATCAAGGTCGACCGGGAAGAACGGCCGGATGTGGATGCGGTTTACATGGCGGTCTGCCAGGCGTTAACTGGCACCGGTGGCTGGCCGCTTACCATCATCATGACACCGGAACAAAAGCCCTTTTTTGCGGGAACCTATTTCCCGAAGAATCGACGTTACGGCCAGCCCGGAATCGTTGATATTCTAAAGCAAATTGTACGGCTTTGGCAGACCGATCGGCAGCAGCTATTACGGGCGGGTGAGCAGGTGACCTCGACTCTTTCACAGAATCGAACGTCGGAAAGTAAAGAGCCGGACAGGGAATTGCTACGTCGGGGATTCCACCTTTACCGCCGCCAGTTTGACGCCGTATGGGGCGGCTTTGGCCCCGCGCCTAAGTTTCCTGCCGCCCATAACCTGCTGTTTTTGATGCGGTATGCCGAATGGGAGCAGGAGCCGGATGCCCTTGCCATGGCTGAAACCACGCTTCAGGCTATCGACCGCGGCGGCATTCACGACCAGTTCGGCGGTGGTTTCTCCCGGTATTCCACCGATGAAAAGTGGCTGGCGCCCCATTTTGAAAAAATGCTATACGATAATGCCCTGCTGCTTATGGCCTATGTCTTCGCCCATCAGGTCACCGGGACGGAGAGCTATGCGGACACGGCCCGCCGCACAGCCGACTATATTCTCCGGGAACTAGCCGATCAATCCGGCGGGTTTATCTGCGGACAGGATGCGGACAGCGACGGTGTGGAAGGGAAATACTACCTGTTTACCCCGGAAGAAATCCACAATGTTCTGGGAGAGGAGCAGGGAGAAGAGATTTGCCGTCTGTATGGGATAACGGATTCCGGAAATTTTGAAGGAAAAAATATCCCCAACCGGATTGGGCAGGAACCCTCCGCCCTGCCTATAAAGGATGAGCGGCTGCAAAAGCTCCGCGCCTACCGGCTGGGACGCGCGCCGCTTCACAGGGACGACAAAATTTTGCTCTCATGGAATGCCTGGACCATCGTGGCTCTTGCGCGGGCCGGCCGGGCCTTGGCGGATGGTCGGTACAGGGCGGCGGCCATTCGGGCGGCGCAATTTATCGAGGATAACATGACCGACAAACAAAACCGCTTGTTTTTGCGGTGGCGGAACGGCAAAGCGGCCCACGCCGGCCAATTGGAGGACTACGCTGTTTATGCCCTTGCCCTTATGGAGCTTTATCGGCTGACCTTTGAACCGGCCTACTTGAAAAACGCTGTCGTGAGAACCCGGCAGATGGTGGAGCTCTTTGAGGATAAAGAGGCCGGCGGTTTTTTTATTACCGCCTCCGACGCGGAGCGGCTGATTTCCCGCCCAAAGGAAACCTATGATGGCGCTCTCCCTTCCGGCAACGCGGTCGCAGGGAAAGTCTTGCAGTGTCTGACCGCTTTGACTGGTGATCCCCTTTGGCGGCAGGCAGCCGACCGGCAGCTGCGATTTTTATCCGGAGAATTGGCGGACTATCCCGCCGGGTACAGCTTTGCCCTTACCGCGTTGGGTGACGCACTGTATCCTCACCGGGAACTGGTCTGTACGGTAAGTGAAGGTATCCCGGAAGAGTTGAACGAATTTTTGCGAACCCATCCGGCGGAGGAATGGAGTATTCTGGTTAAAACGGCGGAAAATGCTGAGGATCTTGCCGCTTGCGCGCCTTTTACGAAAGAGTATCCCCTCCCGCAAGGCGGCACAGCATGGTATCTATGCGAAAAGGGGGCCTGTCAGGCCCCGGTTTCGGATTTCAGCATGCTGCCTCTGTAAACGGCGGCTGTTATAGCTAATGCTTGTGTATGTCGGCAGGGCCTATTCGATTTCCTGTACCCGACCGACTTGTCCGTCTTCCAGCATCACCTTGATGCCATGGGGATGATGAGGACTTTTGGTCAGAATCCGAGCGACCACGCCCTCGGTCAGCCGGCCTGTACGCTGATCCGCCTTCAGAACGACTTTCACTCGTGCGCCAATTAGAATATCGGCCCTGTTTTGTCCGCTCATACGCTGTCTCCTTCCAGCCTGCGCCGGCCTTGTATAGTTATTTTCACTTGTAAATAATAGCATGAAAAAGCCTCATTGTCATCTTGGACAATGAGGCTTTTCTGTGAAGCCGTCCGGATAACGGAATGCCTATGGCATGAACCAATTGGAACAAGCATCACTCATTCCTGATTTAAAATGACTTTATTGGCTAAGTGCGTTCGTTTCCGATAAAAACAACGCGTTCAGTTCCTCCCATCCCGTATCCAAAGTTTCTGGAAGGGCTGCAATGGTTTGTTTAATTTCGTCAATGCTGGAATCCAAATATTCATTGAGCGCGTTCATTTTTGGAATCATCCTGACTTCTGGTGAATGGATCTTAAGATCCAGTAGACGCTCCACTTCCGGCTTCAATTTCAGCACAAGCTCGCTTTCCACCAGTTCGGAAAACAGCATGGGAGGAGGAGTACCTTTGTCAAGAATCCAGCGGCAGGCTAGAACCGGGCGCAAGACATAAAAGTACTTTTTGACCTTTACCATATCGCTTTTGAGGTATTCGCGATAGTTTCTGGACGCCATGTTGATATAGTGATACAACCCTCGCTTAGAGGAAAAGTATCGTCCCATAGTCGATTGGAACCGTGCCGCAAAATCCGTTTCTAAATAAACAATCGGCGAGGAAAACCACTCGAACAGCGTGGGGTTGGATTTGTGCAGAAGCCGCAGTGTCTTGCTGAGATCCCAACCGTTGATGTCCAGCTCATGGCTTAGTGGCCATTCAATTACATCGCGACACTTTTGAAGCCTCAAATATTCATCTTTTGGGCGGACATAAATAAACCGTACATCGTAGTCGCTGTCAGGAGAGGCAAAGCCCCAGGCTCTGCTGCCGGATTCGACCGCCAGCAGAATCCGAACATTTTCAGTTTGTTCAATGCGCGCAAGTATGTTTAGAATTTCTTTCTCCATAAGGAACCTCCTTTCTCGGTTCTACACCATTCGTCCAGTTGCTGATCGGCGGATATTAATGCCTTTTTGTCCGTATGACGGCGTTCCTCACAGGATTTTCTCCGGCACAGGGGACAGGAACAGTGAAGCTTGCCTTTGGCGAGACGCCCGTCCGCTCCGCGCGTCCAGGCATTAACGAAATCCTGTCCGCCGCCACCGATAATAAGCTACCGATCTTTTCAATTAATTCACTCCCCGACAATTCGGGCCGCCTGCAAGAATCGTCAGGGCAGCGCTTTCTTACAGGCAGCCTGTCTTGGCGGGGGGAATCCAACATACCGGTGTTTCCATTATTCTGCCGCCTTGAAATTATAAATGGGTTGGATACGCTCAACAATTTGTGCCGTGGGTTCAATCTGTGCAATAATTTCCTCCATGGTCTTGTACGCCATGGGGGATTCATCCAGCGTATCCGGCACAACACAGGTGGAGTAAATCCCCTTCATTTCTTCGCGGTACTGCTCCATGGACAGTGCGGAAAACGCCGCTTTCCGGCTCATCAGCCGCCCCGCCCCATGGGGCGCGGAGCAATTCCAATCCGGGTTGCCTTTTCCGACACAGATGAGACTGCCGTCACGCATATTCATGGGGATCAGCAGCCGTTCGCCCATGTTTGCGGAAACAGAACCCTTGCGCAGAATCATCGCCTCGGTATCGATATAGTTATGGATGGTCGTGAATTCGTCCGCCTTTGTAAAGCCCATACCGGAGAGAATCACGTCCATCATGGCCTTGCGGTTCAAGATGGCAAAGTGCTGTACAATACGCATGTCGTGAATATAATCCTCAAACAGCTTGCCTGTCACATAGGTCAGGTCTTTTGGCATGTTGATTTTGTGCTCTTTTTTGAGCGCATCCACCGCGGGCCGGATCTCCTGAAAGCGCCCCGCTGCCTTAAGGATGCGATGAGCTGCTCGATTTGATAACGTGCGCCGCCCCACAGGGCCATTCGTCCCTGTTCCTGATAGTATTCGGCCACTTCAACTCCCAAATGGCGGCTGCCGGAATGAACGACGATATAAAGGTCCCCGCCGTCTGAGTGATCGGCCTCGATAAAATGATTGCCGCCACCTAGTGTGCCAATACTTTTTACCGCCCGTTCCAGATTGACACAGGGCGCGCAGCGGAGCTGAGAAAGGTCAATTTGCGCGTTGTATTCATGAGGCGTACTCCTTACCTCGCGACCGCAGGGGATGTGTTGGTGAATCAGCGCATCCAGCTTATCAAAGTCAATGTCCCGCTGTGTAATTTGGACGGTTTCCATGCCGCAGCCGATATCCACCCCTACCATACCGGGAACGATTTTATCTGTAATGGTCATGGTCGTGCCGATGGTGCAGCCCTTGCCGGCATGAACATCCGGCATAATGCGGATTTTACTGTCCTTAAACGCTTCTTCATCGCAGACAGTACGAATTTGTTCCGCCGCCCGTTCTTCCAGCTCCTGTGTATAACACACAGCCGTATTGAATTTTCCCTTTATCTCAATCATACTATTGTTCCTTTCTGGGCAGAGCCGGAGCGAGGGCTTTGGGCTGGTCCGACTCAGACTATCAGCAGGCTGTTCCCGTATGTATCAGGCTCATGAGCTGAGAGAGAACATTTCCGTTTCCGTTTAGGTTAATGTTGCCCACATTCTCGCAGATGCGCTCGATGTGCTCCAACTCCTTTAGCTTATAGAGCGTTTGGTTCTCCTCCATCAGCTTCGCGGTATTGAGCAGTGAACGGGTAGAGGCGACCTCCTCCCGGCGGGTGATGACATTGGCCTGGGCGCGTTTTTCAGCCACCAGCACCGTGTTCATAATGGCGCGGATCTCACCGGGAAGGATGATATCCTTTACGCCTGCGTCGGTGATCTCCACAAAAAACACGGTCTCCTTTTCCTTTAGCCGGTCAAAGACGTACTTTGACATCTCATCTTTATTGGCAAGAATATCGTCCAGCTTTTGCTTGCCTACATAGTCCCGCAGGGCAAGCTGTGCCGCAACATGCATTTGCTCGGCATAGTCGTCTATCTCAGTGAGAATCTTCACATAATCCGTTATACGGTAATTGCAGACGAAATTGATGCGTATGTTGACCTTATCCTGGGTCATAATCTCCTGCCCGGTGATCTCCATCTGGGTGAGCCTTGTATCCACAAAATCAATATCTACGCGGATGTTGGTTTTCCAGAAGTAATATACGCCGGCATCCAGAATGCGGATAAGCTTCTGATCAAAGTACAGCCGCGCCTTCTGATACTGGGCCACCTCCACTTTTGTGTAAACCGTGGTGGGCAGTTTTGCAAATATGTACAGGGGAATATCCGCAGCCACTTCAGGCGTGGAAATGTCCACCAGCTTATATTCATGGCGATCAGTGACCGACCAGAAAGCGTATTTGCCGCGTCGCAGCACGCTGTCAAATTTACCGTTTACGGTATGGATTGCCAGCTGCTGATCGGCAACCTCAATGACTGAGGTCTGTTTGGCGATTTCACTGTCGGCGAGCAGATTGTCAAGCTCACATTTTGCGCTGGCAAGCGGTTCCCTGAGGGAGACGATCTCAATTTTTCTGTCTCCGAACACATGGTATTTCCCTGCGCCCAGAAGCTTGACAAAGCGACCGTTTGTGAACAATAAGCCCCTCTGATTCTCGTTGATAATCTTCTTTTTCATATTAAAAACCTCCTCAGGTTAAATTCGCGAATCGTTATCCATGCCAACCCGGCGGCTGAAACCTTCAGTGCGGGGATCCAATCGGCGGAGAAGGACTTTCCCGGCCTTTTGGTCCCGTGCACGGTATCCGCTTTCAGACAAGGCCGGATCAACATTGCCCGAAATGCCCTGGCTCCTCAGATACTCGTCATTTTTGGCCGGATAACGAATGCTGTTTTCATCTGTACCCGAAAGTACATTCCTTTGCCGCCTTTGACGGCTACCAATCCACTGGCATACATCTTTGCAAGGATGTAAGGCAGGATTCGAACCTGCGAATAGGGAGGGAGAACCCTCGTCGCTTTCGCGATTACCACTTGCAAGCATAACCGGCATACACATTGGAAGCTCCTCGTGCACCGCGGTGACTGAAACATCAAGCACCCACATAGGTCATCTTGCAAGCATAGAATACTAAAATTTTCCTTTCTCATCACGGAAAAAAAGCTGCGAACTCAAATGAGCTCACAGCTTTTTTGCATGACCAGTCGTTTTTTAATAAGTTCCACAAAGTTTTCCGGCTCGGTAACCTTAATAAACGGCCCGAAAGAAAGCACCCGAATCACCAGCTCTGTCTCGTCGTTTTGTGGATATTTAATCGTTATGCGATAATGCCTTTCATCCAGCCGCCGTGCTTCCTTTTCAAAATGTGCAAAATGAAGCAACACCCGCTCCAGGGCATTGCGTCCGTCATACAGCTCCACCACAACACGTCTGTCCGCGACGGGTAGGGATTTCTTTTGGGGCCTGCGGTAATCTCCTCGGAAGGGTTTACAGGATAGAATCCGCCCAAGATTGACGACCTTTCCATAGCGACATCCGGATGTTATTAAACGAAACTTGTCGTCCTTTTCGGAATACTCCAGATATTCCGGCACGACATTTAGATGTATCCGGGTTTCCTTACGGTTTTTCACATCTATGCTGAGCGGGTAACGATGTTTGATCGCATCCAGTACCAGATGGAACATTTGTATGTAGGCTTCATCTTCATAAGGATCTCCATCCGCGTATTGGTCAAAGACATACATATCGTCCGGCAGGAACAGCGGCGACACGTCTTCAAGACCGGAATCATCAAAATCAAACAGGCGAATACGAGGATCAAGGGAAATGGCTTTCAGCCAGCGTTTTTGCAGCATGGTTAGCGGCATGGTTGGCGGGTGCCGGATGGGCGTTGTACCGTCCGGTAAAAGCAGCGGCCACTTTCCGCCCGTAAGAGATGGCTCAATGGATAAAATGCTCTCGGAAAACGCCTGCTCGTCAATAATTGCCCGGATTTCTTCTTTTGTAACAGGACAGCGGATTGCTTGGCGCAAGATGGCCGCAACGGTGTTGAAATAGGTGCCGTACAGTTCGCTGAAAATCATGTTTTATCGCCTCCGTTCAGCCCGTATAAGCGATACATCGTATCCAAATCCTTTTTAAACTGTGCTTCCAGCTCCGGGTTGGAAAAATGAATGTCAACGATCCGGCAGATAAAGGTTCTGATCCACGGCACCAATTCACCCGCATCATATACGTCGGCGGAAAACCGACTGGTGTGACTGTCGACTCGTTCAACCATCCCGCAGCGTTTTTCCCGTTCCAGTCGGCGGTGAATATGCTCTTCGCCATCTATGTATCGTACGGTAAATGCCACATGTTCCAACCTCTGAGCACCACCATCGGTACTGACGCCCCAAATATGCTCCTGCATGTGGTTGAGTTTTTCTCTATAGGTATCATAGCTTTCGCAGACGTCTAACATCTGAACGGACCGGATGTTGTCCAGCCGGAAAGAACCGATCCGTTTGCTACGCGGAACATAGGCCATCAGGTACTGGCGTCCGTGCTGCACGCTGATAAAAATGCGCAGGGGTACAACTTCCTGCGCGGCGGTGCGTTCTTTGCGGCGGTTTACAATTTCCATTTGAACGAACCGCTTATTATGTATTGCCTCGAACAATGCGTATAGAACCTCACTGTCCAACGTCCCGGTGATATAATGATGTTTAAAAGCAAAGTGCTCCTGATGCGCACCGATTTTGTCCAATAAAAAGGAGCCGATTACCCCGCAGGGGGCAACTTCGGAGAAAAAATCCAGAGCGTCAGTACAGGTTAACTCTGTCATGGTCGCCCGGCGGTATAACACCGTTTTTCCCTGTTTTTCCGTACAGATAAGTCCCTGTTCCGCGTATTCCTTCAGCTTTTTACGAACGGTAGAGGCGTCAAAGGTTTTTGCTTTGTCAAAGCACAAAAGCCGCCGGTCCACTTCGTCCGTAATTTCACTTAGTGACAGCGCTGTTTCAGAATCATATAAAAAATCGAAAATCAGAAAATGAAGGGTAATATCCCCATTGGTAAAGCTTTTCGCTTTCCACGCCTTGTATAGGGGATTGTGATGAGAAATACGGCTATCGATGGATAAAAACACATGTTTGCCTTCAGCGGTCTGCCGGAACCCCATATAGTCGCCCAACCAGCTTTCAATACGGCGGCGTTCGTCGTCATAGGAGCGGGCGCTCTTCTTCGTAAACTCCTCACGGCTTTTAAAGCCATATACATAGAATTCCCTCATATAATCCCGAATGCCGTCAAAGTTTTTTATCAACTCGCTGTAGGCCATACTCTCACATCCTCTAAAACAAATTATACTGCAGAAAACAACTGAAATCCACTATATAATGCTGTTTTATTGTCCGAGTAACTCTTATGGATGAGGTGTTTTGTTGCTATATGTCACATGCGGCTGAAAGGTGGATACTGCCGATAAAGTCGAGCGTTAGAACAAGTCATACGGGAGCTTCTGCCGTAATCTCTCGTACAGCATTGTCATACGGTTGCCTTATTTAACATCTTTGCTCACCTAGATTAATGGCATCAATATCGTATGCGTTTAATTTCGGCGAAGTGGCAAGATAAATATGTCCTCCATTACGTGCCAAAGACAAAATACCTTCACCAGTAGTTGTTTTTAATTTACTTGATTTTAAATCACATTAACTTTCTCAAAATTCACTTACGTTTTAATAAGTTTAATATCAACTATAACCGTCTTCTGCCACTTAATCTTTTACTCACGATGTCAAAATTTGAGGATGCGCTATAGAGGTGAATTCTTTCTTATCGAACGATTTTAGGAGAAAGCGGAAGAGAATCGAGGGGAAATAGCAAAAAGCTGTACATTCCAATTTTTTGGAATGTACAGCCGAAATGAGGGCGGTTTTCGAGGTTGTTACAAAAAAGTAAAGTCCAGCAAATCCGCTGAAAGCCCACCAAAAGATGGTGGCAAGTCGGAGCGTCGTGAGTGCGTTTAAAAACGAACAGCGAAGGCGCAGCGGGACTTTTTGTTCAAAAGGATGAACAGTGGAGCGGGTGACGAATTTTTTATGCAATAAAAAATCGGAACGAGCGTAACTCGTTCCGACGTGGCAGCTGCTCCGCATGCGCCCTACGGTCCCGTCGCGCTCGCGGCAACGCTGCAGCTCGACGTCTGCACGCCCAATGTGTTCATCCAGGAGCAGAGCCTCGGCATTCACTACAACCAGGGGTTCGACCTGCTCGACTTTGTCAGCAACAAGGAGATCTTCCAGTTCGAGCAGGGCTACCTCCCCATCCCCGAGGGGCCGGGCCTGGGCATCACCGTCGACGAGGAGAAGGTCCGCGAGGTGAGCCTCGAGGGGCTCAGCTGGGACAACCCCCGTTGGCGCAACTACGACGGAACCATCGCCGAGTGGTAGCGGAGAGCACCCACCGAAAGGAGCACCATGAGCGAGACCATGAACGCAGGAGTCTTCCACGGCATCGAGGACATTCGCTACGAGCGCGTCCCCGTTCCCCAGATCGGGCCCGACGAGTTCCTCCTCAAGGTCCGTGCCGTGGCTATCTGCGGCAGCGACCTGCGCACCTACCAGCACGGCCACGCCAAGGTCAAGACTCCGCAGATTCTTGGGCACGAGTTCGCCGGCGACGTGGTTGAGGTCGGGGCAAACGTCGAGGGCGTCTCCGTTGGCGACCGCGTGAGCGTTCACCCGGGGATTCCCTGCGGGCACTGCTACTACTGCCAGCGTGGCCTGCAGAACCTGTGCGTCGACCGCCCTGGCATCGGGACCGTGCTCCCGGGCGCCTTTGCCGAGTACGTGAAGGCATGGTTTGCC
>URYP01000045.1 GCA_900552115.1 uncultured Oscillospiraceae bacterium
GAAGACAAATGCACAGACCTCTCTTGAAGTGTTGCAGGAGATCCTTCCAGTCTTAGAGGCTCAGGAAGATTACAGCAACGATGCATTGTATCAGACACTTCTTAAGTATGTAGAGCAGAAAGGCTGCAAGAACGGATATGTTATGTGGCCGATCCGTACGGCAGTATCCGGCAAGCAGATGACACCGGGCGGTGCCACCGAGCTTATGGAGGTTCTTGGAAAAGAAGAGTCTCTTGCCCGTATCCGTAAAGGAATCGAGCTCCTTTCTCAGGCACAGTAGAACATTCTCACGGGAGAACAAATGAACTATAATAAATCCCAGCAGCAGGCCATCCGCCATAAGGATGGCCCGATGCTTGTTCTGGCAGGTCCCGGTTCCGGGAAAACTGCGGTAATTACCCAAAGAACGAAACAGTTAATTGAATATGAGAACATAGATCCGTCCAATATTCTTGTGATTACATTTACGCGAGCGGCGGCACAGGAGATGAAGCAGCGTTTTCTTGCAGCGACAGGAGAAGAGAGAACGAAAGTGACCTTCGGTACGTTCCACGCCATATTTTTCATGGTGTTGAAGCTGGCGTACCATTTTGATTCCGGAAATATTATATCGGAGGAGCAGCGATATCAGTTTATGCGGGAGATTCTGTCTTATCATCATCTGGAATACCGGGATGAAGGTGAATTTATCGGGGATGTTTTAACGGAGATCAGCCGTGTGAAAAATGAGCAGATTCCGCTGGAACATTTTTATTCTTCCAGCTGTGGGGAGGAGGTTTTCCGGAAGATTTACCGGGAATATGATGAGCGGCTCAAAAGGAACCGCCTGATTGATTTTGATGATATGCTGACATACACGTATGAGTTGTTTTCCCAGCGGAAGGATATTCTTTCGGCATGGCAGAAAAAGTACCGTTATATTCTGATCGACGAGTTTCAGGATATCAATCTGATCCAGTGGAAGATCATGTGTATGCTTGCCGCACCGGAAAATAATCTCTTTGTAGTGGGAGATGATGATCAGTCCATCTATCGGTTCCGCGGTTCGAAGCCGGAAATTATGCTGGGATTTCAAAAGATATACCCGCAGGCAAAGATTGTGAATCTTGAAGTAAATTACCGGTGTGAGCCGCCGATTGTGGAGGCAGCTATGCGCCTGATCGCACACAATGAAGAACGTTTTCCGAAAAAGATCCGTGCCGGAAAAGCCGGGAAACAGAAGGTGCGTTTTCAGTACTTTGAGGACTGCTATAAAGAGAATGCATTTTTGGCAGAAGATATCCGGCAGACTGTGCAAAATGGGGTTCCGCTTTCGGAAATCGCAGTACTGTTTCGGACAAACATGCAGCCGCGTGCCCTGATGGAATATATGGTTTCTGCCAATCTGGCATTTCAGACGAAAGACCGGATTCCGGATATCTATGAGCACTGGATTGCCCGTGATTTTTTCACTTATATCCGCATCGCACAGGGAAGTGACAGCAGGGCCGATTTCCTTTCTATTATGAACCGGCCGAAGCGGTATATCGGCAGGGACAGCCTGCCCGATGAAACGGTATGTTTTGATGAGTGGATGAAATTATATGAGGAGCAGCCGTGGATCGCGGAGCGGATCGAAAAGTTGTGGTATGATCTGAAACATTTGTCCCGTCTGAGCCCTTATGCGGCAATCAACTATATCCGGCGGGGAATCGGGTACGATGATTATCTGGCAGAGTATGCCGAATACCGGAATGCGAATAAAGAAGATTTTTATGAAGTGGCAGATGAAATCCTTGCGAGTGCCAAAGGGTACCGTACATTTGAGGAATGGTTTGCACATATAGAAGAATACCGGCAGGAGTTAAAGAGACTGGCGCAGGAAAAGCGCAGGAATCAGAATGCTGTGACATTTGCAACACTGCACAGCGCCAAGGGGCTGGAATTTACAAAAGTGTATCTGATTGACGTCAACGAGGGCGTAATGCCTTATAAGAAAGCAGTATTAAAGCAGGATGTCGAGGAAGAACGGCGTTTGTTTTATGTGGGAATGACCAGAGCAAAGGAATCCCTGACCATCTGTTCGGTAAAAAAAATGCGTGGCAAAGAGGTGGAACTGTCGCGTTTTATCAAAGAAGCCGGTAAAGAGCCGTAAAAAACCTGCATCGGGTATTCGATGCAGGTTTAAAAAAGTTACTCTTCGTCTTCGAGTGCATTGAAGTAGTCATCATCGAGCATTTCATCGAAGCGGTCAGCAGCGGCTTCGTACTCGTCGTCATCTGTGATGCTGTCGATCTGTGGAATGCCATCCTCATCCTCCGCATAGCGGTAGAGATAAACGGTGCCTTCATCCGGATCAGAGCCGTCCGGATTGAGCGGCATCAGTGCAATGTAGTCCTGTTCATTTACGTCAAAAATGGTAAGGATTTTGCATTCTACTTCGCCTTCATCCAAATCAAGTGTTACACGAATATCGTCAATCTCATCCGGGGTAACGGGTGTTGCTTTTTCTTTATCTGCCATAAGATACCTCTTTTCTTAATCGTTTTTTGTGCCTTATATCATTATAAGCGAGGAGTAAGGAGCTTGTCAATTCGAAAAAGTGATATACAAAGTTTTTTAAAAAGGGTATAATGAAAAACATGAAAATACGAGACACGAAAAAACGAACAGACAATAGAAGGATCAGAGAAGGAGATTACGCAAAACCGGGAGTGACGATTCAGGGAGAATGGACGACTTTTACGTTTGATGCGGAAAAAGAGGACAGCTGTTTTGTGGTACTTAAGGATATACAGACCCAAAAAGAAGAAAAGATAGCGGTTCCGGCAGAATACTGCATGGGATCGGTGCGCTCTATCGCAGTGGCAGATCTGCATCTGGAACATCTGATTTACGATTTTGAGATCAATGGGAAAACGGTAATGGATCCGTGCGCACACGCCATCATGGGGCGGCAGGTCTGGAATGACAGTTCACGCAGCCGGCAGCAGTATGAGGTGCATGGGGCATTTGATGTGCAGGAGTTTGACTGGGGGGAGGATGTATGTCCGGAAATACCGAGAGAACAGATGATTATGTACAAGCTGCATGTGCGTGGTTTTACGATGGATTCCGGTACCAGAAGTGTTCCGGGGACGTTTCGTGCGCTTATGAACCGGATTCCTTATCTGAAGAAACTCGGTGTGACAACAGTTGAACTTATGCCGGTGTATGAGTTTGAGGAAATTGAACTGCCAAAGCAGCAGAAACTTCCGGAATATATCCGTTGGAAAGAAAAACAGACGGATCAGATCCGTCCGGCAGAAAAAATAAAAGAGGCTCCGAGCAAAGTGAATTACTGGGGATATGAGCCCGGAAATTATTTTGCGGTGAAGGCATCGTATGCTGCCGATCCGCTGCATGCTTCCCGGGAATTCAGGATGCTGATCCACCGGCTGCATGAAAACGGCATGGAATGTGTGATGGAGATGTATTTTCCGGAGAAAGTGAATCATAATCTGATTTTAGAAGCGCTTCGTTACTGGGTGCGGGAATACCATGTGGACGGAATCCATCTGCTTGGAGAACATCTGCCCATTACAGCGATCGTGCAGGATGGAATGCTCAGCCGCACCAAGATTTTTTATGTGGATTTTGAGGAAAAAGCATGTGCGGCAAGCCGGAAATATCCGAATCTGTATATTTACAAAGAGGAGTATCAGTATCCGATCCGGCAGGTCTTAAACCATATCAATGGAAATATGCGTGATTTTGCCGATCAGCAGAGAAAACAGGGGGCTTTTAGACGCGTTGGGCATAACGGCGACAATCACTTTATCGAACAGGGTCGCCGCCCGGTGGATAACATCGAGATGACCGAGCGTAACCGGGTCAAAGCTACCGGGACAGATCGCAATTCTCATAGCTGCGCCTGCCTTTCTCCCAAGCGGTACAATCCCACATAGATCTTTCCATAACGATAGGTACGGGCCAGATCAAACGTCCCCGCCTGTTCGGGAAGCGACTGGGGATCGTCCGTTTCACAAACAATCACGCCGCCGGGATTCATATGGGCGGATACCTGATCCAGCGCCGGGAGCAGCAGGCCCGCCTGGTAGGGTGGATCAAGAAACGCGATATCTGCGGGTTCCCCCCGCCGGGACAGGTAAGCGCCGGCATCAAGGCATAGCACCTGCGCGTTCCTGGCCAGCCCTGTATTCTGGAGATTACGGCGGATCACTTCCACCGCGGCCGGATTTTTATCCACAAACACGCATCCGGCGGCGCCGCGGCTGAGGGCTTCGATTCCCAACTGGCCGCTGCCGGCGAACAAATCCAGCACCCGACGGCCTTCGATTTCAAATTGCAGGACGCTGAACAGTCCTTCCTTGACCCGTTCAGCCGTGGGGCGGGTATCTTCCCCGGCCAGCGTTTCCAAGCGGCGCCCACGGGCGCTGCCGGTGATAATTCTCATGTCCACTCCCCACAATCCGTCATCATACTGATTATTATGCTATATTCTCCCCGTCCTGTCAAGAGTCGTTTACAGGATATTCACAGCTTTTTATCCTTTTGCAGGCTGGCGTCTACCGCCGCGAGCACCGCCGCCTCAAAGCCTTCCCGCTGCAGGGCGCACACTCCTTCAATGGTGGTGCCGGCGGGCGAACACACCGCATCCATCAGCACATGGGGATGCTCTCCCGTTTCCTGCAGCAGCTTGGCGGTTCCCAACACCGCCTGCGAAGCGATTTCCAGTGATTTCGCCTTGGGGATACCGTATTTGACGCCGGCCTGCGCCAGCGATTCGATATACAGCAGCGTAAACGCCGGCGAACAGCCGGCGATGGCGGCAAACGCGGAAAAGTAACTTTCCTCCAGTTCCATCGACTGGCCTACCGCATCAAATATGCGTTTTACCAGGGTTTTATGTTCGTCGGCAACGCGCGCGTTGCCCGTGTAGGCGGCGATTGACGCCCCTACTGTAGCGCAGATGTTGGGCATGACCCGAATCACCGGCACCTCTTCACCGGCCAACGCCTCAATATCCGCCAGCGTTTTGCCCGCGGCGATCGAAACCAGCAGGCAGCCGGCAGGCAACGCCTCCCGCAGGGAGGGCACAACCCCAGCGAACATCTGCGGCTTGACCGCCAGCACCACGGCGTCGGCACCGGTTACGGCTTCACTGGCTGACGCGGCGGCGGCGATACCGCATTCCCGCGCCAGAGCGGCGGTTTTGTCACTGTCGATGTCATAAGCCGCAATATTGGCGCCTACAAAGGACGCCCGGCACATTCCTCGGATAATGGCCCCGGCCATGTTGCCGGCGCCGATAAAGGCGATTTTCATATTCCCGTCCTCCTTAAGCGCGACCCAGATGCGCTTTCAGCGCTTCAGCTTTGTCGGTTTTTTCCCATGGAACCTGCAAGTCCTCCCGGCCCATATGCCCATATGCCGCCAACTGGCGGTAGATCGGACGGCGCAGGCCCAGCGTTTCGATGATGGCCGCCGGGCGGAAATCAAACACCGCCCGCAGCGCGTCGGCCAGTTCCTCATCCGGCACCACACCGGTACCGGAGGTTTCCACCAGCACCGATACCGGATGCGCCACGCCGATGGCATAGGCCAGCTGCACCTCGCAACGGGAAGCCAGCCCGGCCGCCACCACATTTTTTGCCGCGTAACGCGCCATATAGCAAGCCGACCGATCCACCTTGGTCGGGTCTTTGCCGGAAAACGCCCCGCCGCCGTGGCGGGCATAGCCGCCATAGGTATCCACGATGATCTTACGACCGGTCAGGCCGCTGTCGCCCTGAGGACCGCCCACAACAAAGCGTCCGGTAGGGTTGACAAATATCTTGGTTTTATCATCGAGCAGGTTCGCCGGCACCACCGGCCGGATCACCTGCTCAATCATATCCCGGCGGATGGTGTCCAGCGACACGCTCTCACCATGCTGGGTAGATACCACGACCGCTTCTACCCTCACCGGGGTGTAACCGTCGTATTCCACAGTAACCTGGGTTTTACCGTCCGGGCGGAGATAAGGCAGCGTCCCATCCCGCCGCACCGCGGCCAACCGTTTCGCCATTTTATGCGACAACGAAATGGGCAGCGGCATCAGCTCCGGCGTTTCGTCGCAGGCAAAGCCAAACATCATGCCCTGGTCCCCCGCCCCGATCATGTCGTAATCTTCCGCCAAATGTGAGCGGGCCTCCAACGCCTCGTTCACGCCCATGGCGATATCCGGCGACTGCTCGTCAATGGCGGTCAGCACCGAGCAGGCGTCGCCATCAAATCCCTGATCCGCGCCGGTATAACCGATTTCGCGGATCACATCCCGCGCAATGTGCGGGATGTCCACATAGCAGGAGGTGGAAATTTCCCCCGTCACCAGCACCATACCGGTGGTGGCCATGGTTTCGCAGGCCACATGGGCGTCCGCATCCTGCGCCAGAATGGCGTCCAGAACCGCGTCGGAAATCTGGTCGCACACCTTGTCCGGATGCCCCTCCGTCACTGATTCGGATGTAAATAAGCGCTTTGCCATAAATATAAACCTCCCAGCTTGTCCCTATCAAAATTGCCGCCCGGCAAAGCGGACGGCATTCCTGTCCCCTCATCTTCCGGTTTCGACCGCAGGATTTAGCACCTTGCTTACCGCAGGTTGCCGGACATCATAGGGCCTGTTCCCTCCGTCACTCTTGATAAGGATCATATTGAATTTTTGTTCATTATAGCAGATTGGCTTGGGTTTGTCAAGAATCCCCCACATGCTCCCAAACTCGACATTATCCAGCCTGTCTCCGGATTTGCCGCAGAGGCGTTTCGGTTTCCCATGGGGCTTATTCTACACAGCCGCACCAGGCAACACGGATAGCGGGCCATACATAAACCGGGGCGGCCAATTGGTCCGCCCCGGCCCCAAAATTGCAATTGGCCCAGTCTGTCTTTATGTCATGGCTTATATGACGCCGTTCATTACCAGAATGGTTACCACACCGGTTGCCAGCACCGCTACCGCAACAAGAATAAAGCCGACCAGATGCCGGCCCTTTCGCGCCATCTCCCGCTCATTTGTCTCGGGCAGCAGCCGCGCTTTGCGCAAGGCGCTCATGGCCGGCGGGTAAAGCAGCAGGGTCAACACGCTCAACATGGCTCCCTTGGCCAGATTGAACGGCAGGAACACGGTGGCCAGCATACCGATGACCTGTGCGCGGGGTACGCCCATGTACAGCGGCGTTATCAATATATTCCACAGCACCATAACCACTGTCAGGCAAAGGGTGGCGGCGATCATGCCCCATACAGCGCTTTTCAAAGTGCGTTTGCGGCGATAAATCAGGGCCGCAACGCATACAAATGACGCGGAAGACAACACGTTCATAATAAACCCAATGATGCCGGTGGCGCTGAAGGTAACCATCTCCACCAGCGATACCACAACGGCCATCGCAAAACCAGCAACCGGTCCATACAAAAAAGCGGCAATGGTAAGGATAACATCCTTCGGTTCCAGCTCCAGGAACCCGGCGACTGGAATGCGGACAAGGGCGACGCTGACATAAGCCAAAGCGCAGAAAAGCGCCCATATCGCCATGGTCTGAATGTTTACCCTGTTTTTTCGTGCGGATGTTACTTGCATATGTACTCCTTCTTTCCTGCTGCCCACACGAGAAAGCGCCCTGCCGCAAATTACCGGCAGGGCGCTAAAACACCATGATTCATCGTGGTGTGCTTCTTCTTTCATCCGGACTGTAACCGTCGGCTTTGGATTTACACCAAATCAGCAGGCGAACGCCTGCTCGCGGGCTGCCCTTTTGCAAGGGATCACCGCCGGTGGGGACTTGCACCCCGCCCTGAAGACAGCATATTATTATTACTTATTATAGTCCTGTGCAGACCATTTGTCAAGCGTCAGGATTTATCGCCCGATTTGGCAATCAACGAGCACAGGAAACCGAATAGAATGGCGGCCGAAATGCCTCCTGCCGTGCCGGTTATTCCTCCGCTGAGCGCGCCCAGCAGGCCGGTTTCGGTCACCGCTTCCTGCACGCCCTTGGCCAGGGAGTATCCGAATCCGGTCAGAGGAACGGTGGCGCCGCCTCCCGCAAAGTTTACCAACGGCTCATAAACGCCGATGGCTGTCAGCACCACGCCCAACGTAACAAACAGCACCAGTATGCGGGCCGGTGTGATCGACGTATAGTCGATGAGCAGCTGCCCGATTACGCAGATCAGCCCGCCCACCACGAACGACTTAATCAACATCATCCAATCCATTTTTCTATCACCTCAGGGGATATTTTTCCCCCGGGTCGGTGGTTTATGCATGTGATTCCTCTTTTTTCCTTTCAACCAGGCGATCAAACATGCGCACGACATCCGCCTGCATACGGGTGACTTTTTTCCAGTCCACCGCTTCTTTGGAATAAATCTCCATCTGGTCGTGCAGCGCCTTGGCTTCCACCGATGCCGCCATGGCCTCGCGCAGCAATTCACGTGCCGCTTTACGATTGAAGCTAAGTTTTTCCCGCATGGTTTTAAGCTGGTCGGTATCGGTAAACCGTGCGGCATGGATGCGGCGATAGACCGGAAAATCCGCCCGATGAAACCCGTTGGACGTGGTGAAACCGAGGCCGAGTTCCGGAACCAGCAGGTGTTCAATCTTATCCTGCGGGGACAGCGGACAGCGGCAGGTAATGATACTCAAGCCCGCATCCAGCGCCCGGCGACGGAGTTCCTCCAGCATGACAGCGGAGGAGGCGCCGTAGTCATCCTCCAGCGCATAAATACGGGAGCAGAGATTTTGCAGCGTTTCATAAAACACAACCGTGCCTTCCGGTGTGAGAGCGCTCAAAAAACGACGCGTTTCCTTGCCCCTCTTCCCGGTTTTGCCGCCCCATTCGCGCGCGGCAATACGCGCGGCGCTGCGTTCGATTTTATCGGTGTCGGTGCAGGAAGCCGCCATCTTCTGGTTATCCCCCTGCAGAATTGCCGCCGCGCCCATAAACTGGCGGCAACGGGCATGGGCTGCGGAACAGGCGTCGGTCGCCTTGATCACATCTTCGTAATGACTATGGAGCTTCTCGGCATCCATACAGCTGCTAAGATCCACAATTTGCTCCACCGTTCCCCAATATTTGGGCTCCAGTATGTGCGGCGAAGTGGCGTCAAATATGACCGTTTTAATAAACGGTACCACTACGCCGTCCAGCGAATGCGGGTCGGACGAACAGTAAATGGCTTCAACCTCCAGGCCCTGCGCTTCCATATGGTTTAAAATTTCCTTCATCATCGACGATTTTCCGGTGCCAGGGCCTGATTTGATTAAAAAGGCACGCCAACCGTCGCGGCCGTCGTACAATTCCTGATGATATCCGCAAAAGCCCTGCGGCGTATTGGCTCCCAGGAAAAAGCCGACCGGCGTTTGTATATCGAACATTGATAACCCCTCCCCCAATGTTGGTTCTGTTTTATTGTATTCCGGCAAAAAAGGCGGGGTGCATGGAAATACTGGATAAATGGGCCGCAATTTTAAAACGAAGCGATTTTCCCGGTGGCGTATTGGAGAATCAACAGGGCATCGTTCGGGGTAATACCCGTATCGCCATCGACATCAGCCAGTTCCCTCTGTAAGTCCGAGAGCGTAATTTTAAAGGTGGCGGCCTGCAGTACAAGCAAAGCGTCAGCGGCGCTTATCCGGCCGTCATCATCCACATCTCCCAGGATGCGGAAACCGTTTTTCCACATCCATTCACTGTTTTGCGTTAAATGATGCGGAAGCTTTTTAAAGCATTCCTCTTTCGTTAGGTCATTACCAAGGAAACATGTTCCATCCGGCTGCAATTCCGTCAGCCAGGACAAATCCGGCAGTGAAGCCAAGGCGTTCCAGGACACATTCAACCAAGTCAAACGCGTCAGGTTGGCTATGGGACTCAGATCCTGAATCTGGTTATGCGATGCGGACAGCATCGTTAGATTCGCCATGTCTTTTAAGGCGTCAAGGGACTCGATCCTATTATTATCAATACTGACGACCAGCAGCTGGGACAGCCCGCTCAAAGGACGGATATCGGCAATTTGGTTTTCCCCCGCATAGAGATAACGCAGCTTTGACAAATGCTTCATCGGATCCAGATCCTGAATCTGGTTGTCATACAGTACCAGCCTGCCAAGATTGATACAATTCTGCAAAGGCGTGATATCCCCTACCCTATTGTGAGCCAATCTCAAGTCCTGTAAGGCCGGCATTTGCAGGCAAACGTCGAGCTTCTCGATATGATTGCCATCCAGAAAGAGTACCTGCAGGCGCCGCTGCTTTGACAACGGCTCAATACTGGTTAAACGGTTATAGGACGCATCCAGACAGCGCAGACGGATCATATCTTCTACAGGACCAATATCCTCAACCAGATTATCCGCCAGATATAGCCCGGTAAGATTGATCAAATTTTGAAGGGGAGTTATATCCGCTACCGCATTACCGCTGATATCCAGCCACGCGAGTCCTGTCAGACGGGATAGGGCCGAAAGATCCGTTATCATATTGTCCCTTATATTCAACCAGGATAAATGCGCAAGCGCGTCCAGACCGGTAAGATCCGCAATCTGCCTGCCGCCGGCATCAAGGGACGTTACCGCCCTTGCTTCTTCCCGGCTCAACCGGCCGTCGGCGTTTCGATCACCCGCTCGCAGTACCGCTTGAAATAAGCCGTCATCAGGGATTCCGCTTTGATCATTGGCAATATAGTCTTCCTCCTCCATCTGAATCCCAGCATAGGCTTTCTCTGTTGTACCCAGCAAAAGTCCCGCTATTAAGATCACGGCCAGGCATTGATTTAGCTTCATTTTTCTCACCCATTCTATTGTTTTCCTGCATTTATCTGGGTTGATCGTATCAGGTTTTTCATACTATAACAATAGATTGTGACAACTTACCACAGTATGTAAAAAAGCGCCTCCTGTTGATTAATCAACAGGAGGCGCTGGGTACGCATTCGCTTTTAATTTTAATAACCGGTTACAGGCATTATCTGTCCTATCATTATTTTTACGAAAACGAGGTAATCTTTTTGGTGACGTATTGCAAAATCATTAGCGCATCATTCGCTGTAACGCCGGCTTTTCCGTCCACATCGGCGGCGGCCGCCTGCCCATCGGTCAGATGAATTTTGCCGGTGGCCGCCTGCAGCGCCATCAGCGCGTCATTGGCGGTAATGTGCGTATCCGCGTCCACATCGCCTTTCGTGACAAGAACGCCTTCCACTGTCACTTTGCACGTGTCGATATGCCGGCCGTCCAGCGACCGCACGCGGATCTCACACGAACCGTTGCCGCGGGCGGTAATCACGCCATGGTTATCCACCGACGCCACCTCATTATCCGACGATGACCACGCCACCGCTTTATATTCCGCGTCGGTGGGGGTCACGACCGCTGTCAGCGCCTGCGTTTCGCCCACTTTCAACCGGCATTCCTGTTGCCGCAACGCCACGTCCGTCACCGGCGTATAGTGGCCATAGGCCCGCAGTTCGCCCAACTGCACGCCGGGTTTCCCTTTTTCGTCGTTTGAATACCCCACCACGCGCAGATACTGGCCGATCGTTTCCTCTGGCAGTTTTAGCGTGACGGCGTTGCCGTTTTCGGAAGCGCTGAACAGATAACTGGTTTTTTCCACCACTGGGACAAAGGTTTGGCCATCCAAACTCACCAGGATTTCCATTTCCTGATGCCGGTCGCCCCACCCGGCGGGCAACAGCATTTCCACTGTCTCCAGTGTGTAGGGGCGTTCCAAATCCACTGTTACGCTGTTCGGGAATAAGCCGCCACCGCCGTCCCAAAACGTGTTACGGTCGCCGTCGTTGATGTTTTCAGGGTTACCATAGTAGGTTGCGTCCACTTTCAGCGATTTGCCCAGCACCAGGTTGGGATCGGCCGCCGGACGATCCAACGCGATCCCGTCGATATACAGTTCGCCAATCTGCCCCAGACCACCGCTGGTATTGGAGTAAATCTCCACCTTGATATACGAAGCGGTAATGGGCATGTCGCTTTCAAACACCATCCGGCGGTTGTCGTTCTCTTTTACATCAAACAAATACTCCTGACGGGCGCTGATTTCCCTAAATTGTACGCCGTCGTCCGACGCCAGCACCCGTATGTTTTGGGTACGCGCGCCCCATGTGCCAATGGGCGGCAGCGCTACTTCTACATTGTAGATTTCACTTTGCGAAGGTAGTTTTGCCGTCAGCCAGTTGGGCGACTCTTCGGTAGGTTTGTTTTTGGCCACCCAAAAATCTTTGTTGCCTGCCAGAAGGCCGTCGTTCGCGCGGGCAGCTATATAATCGCCGTTCAGCGACGAATCGGCGCTCATGGTAGAGGCGGTCGCCAGATTGCTCCGTTTCGGGGGCGGTTCGGTCCCCAGCACCACATAGTCCACGCGGGCCGCGGCGGAGCCGGTTTCTTTCACCAAACGCAAGGTTTCACCCTGAGCAAACGGCGCGGCTATCGTCACCGTGTCCCACTGCCCGGTTTTGGTTTGATCCAGTTCAACGGTTTTCACCTTATTTTCGCCGTTGTACAGGGACAACACCGTATCCTGATCCGCCTGATACCGCAGGGTAACCGTCTCGCAGGTCGGCATGGGCGACAGGGCCGCCGTGCTGTTTCTCTCGCGGAATTCCACCGCTACCCCCGACGAGGGATTGTCACCGGTAGTAAAGCCCACATTCTCTCTTGTGGGGAACATTTCGGTTTCCAGCGGGGTATCGGTTTCAATGGTCAACTGGGTATCGTATCCCACAACCGATACCTCTTTGCTGGCGTCGCTTTCCACGCCGTTTCGCACCGCCACCACCCGGCAATAATACGGAACGCCCGGTTCCAGCGATAAATACGCATTCGGGGTGGTGGTTTCGGTCTGCTGATCGTACTGGCCGGACACTTTACCGTATTTTACCCGATAAAAATCGGCGTCGTTTACCGGATGAAAATGCACCACCGCCCCGCCTGTGGCCGAAACCGCGGTCCGCATCAGCGGAGAGGTGGGCCTAGCGCTGGTGGTAAAAGACTGCACGCCGTTGGCATTTCCCCGTGTTTTGTCGCCGGGCGAAGCCGTCACGCCCTCGCCGCCCACCTTGTCGGTGGCGGTAACGCGCCAGTAATAGGTGGTTTCCGGCTCCAGAATATTCTCTTCCACTGTGTAGGCCTGAATGGTGATGGTATCCCGCTTCAACACCACATCGGTAAAGTCAGGATCTTTCGCAATCTCCAGCCGATAAAAGAACGCGCCGCTGCTGGGTTCCCAGCGCAGGGTAAACCGGGGGTCCACCGTAGCGCCACCGGCCGGCTGAGTCACGTTAAAAGCGGCGGGAGCGCCGTCGGCCGTAGTGGTCGTAAACATATGCGGCTCTCCGGCCATTACCCGTTCGCCCGAAGCATTGGTCACAGACAGATAGGCATAGTACGTCGTTTCCGGTTCCAGCGCCTGCTCTTGCGTCAGGATATAATACTGATATTTATTGTTCTGACCCATGTCCACCGTACCCGGATTGGCCACACCAATCGTCTGTTCCTGCGCAAAAGACGCATCACGAGACAAGTGAATGGTGTATCCGGTCGCACCGTAAGCGGGCGTCCAGGTGAATTTGGGGGTCAGGCTGGTGTTGGGGTCTTCGTCAATCACCTGCAACATGGTAAACCGGCCGGGAATGGTGTCCTTTTGCGCCTGTGTAAAGGTATAGTACATGTTGTTAAACGGAACACGTTCGCCGGCGGCATTTTTGGCCACCACGCGCCAGTAATAGTCTTTGCCTGTGGTAAGCGATTTGTCCAGTGTAACGCTTTCGCCCACAATGCCGGTTTTGGTATATACGGTCCGGCTGAAATCCGTTGTTTCCGATATAGTCAGGTCATACGACGTCGCACCCTGTGCTTTTTGCCAGGTGAAAACGGGAGCCGGCCCGACGGCCGATCCATCATCAGGGGTTTTCAGCGCAAAATCCGAGGGAATGCTGTCCTCTTTTTTCAGTACCAGCAGCCACACATCGTTGTCAAAGTCCACCGTTGTGGAAATCGTGTCGGGGGCATTTGTAAATGTTTCGCTGCTTTGGAATTGCAGGCCGTCATCCTCTACCTTGGTGATTTTATAGCGGTCAATCCGCATAGTCTGCCCGGCGAACGGATTGTTTTTCAGCAGCACGTCGGTGGCTTGGGTATAGGCGCCGCCAACCAGCACCTTGGCCTCCCCTTTTTCCTCGTCATAACTGGCCACAACCGGCGCATCGCCAGTCCGTTTGATGCGCATGCCGCTCATGCTGCCATAGGTGGTCATCAGCCACCATACGTTTTGGCGGGCGTATGGATTTTTCTTTGCGTAATTGATCTCCAACTGATCGCTCAGTCCGTTTGTCCACCGCCAGATCGCGCGGATTGCCTCGTCGATATCCGCGTCGTCAAAATTGGCCAGCGTGGTCATTTCGGGGCCCATTTTCTGCATGTTGGAACCCACGGTGTATTCTTCGTAATAATAATCGGGATTGCCAATGGTCGGCATCTGCGCCACGCTGTCGGCCACCGCCTGCTGGAAATGGCCAATTTCATTGATATCGCCAAAGTGCCAGGAAATATTGTCCAGTGTAATGTTGTGTTCTTCACAATATTTGGCCAACCGCTGGATACTGCCCAAATTGGGGTTGTCCGGCGAGGGGCCTACCAATTCAAATTCAGGCGACACTTCCCGCACCGCATACCAGGCCTCTTCATACATTTTGGCAAAATGCGCGTCGTTGATCGACCAAAATTCGTTCCACACATTATATTCTGAAATGGGCAGGTCGTTGTCCAGCGAATACTGCGCAATATCCTTTACCCACTGCCGCCAGGCATCGTAATCGGCGGGAGTGCTGCGCGGCATACCGTTTGCCGATACCCACGAAGAAAAATACCCCATAATGGGATAATACTGCTCGATCCCCAAAGAAGCCAGCCGCTCCACCCCGTGTTTCATCCGCTGCAACCGGTTCTGCTCGTTGGGAACCCAGTCCTGCAAATTCTTTTCGTCATTGCTGTTGCCATTGTTGCCCAACAGGTTTTGCGTATCAATATCGTCCCGCACCACCCGGGTGTGCAACGGCAAAATCCGTCCGTCCGGCACGGTTTCGTTGGGAATCAGCAGCCAGCCGGTTTTGGGTTCCATCACCCCATTGGTTTTAGAAAAGTCCACTGTGACACCCGCATCCGGAGATGTGTCCCCCTCTGCAGCCGTTATCAGTTCTGCGCCCGGTATCATCAACATTGCCAACACTCCTGCCACCCATCGCTTTAGCATAGATGCTCACTCCTTTTTCATGTTTACGTATCCATCACCCTTCTGTTTGTTTCCCGCAACAGTCGTCCCCCTTAAATTTTTTGGTTGTATTTCCATTCATATATAATTTTAGTCATTTTAGGTATCACAACGCTTTCCTTATGACACGTGCGGGGGCACAGGGAAAGCGCCTTTTCTAATTCTGATACCGCAACCATCCTACTTTTGCGCCCATCGGGTGAACTCGGCTACTCTCATATCCTGGGTTAAGCGTATAAGCCTTAATGATATAATATCATAGAATTATGCATATAACCTTTTTTATTATCCTATTTTTCTAAAAAATTGTGCAAGCCAAAACATTACGAACGAAGAATCTGGTGACAATTCATACAAAAAAGCCCCTGCTGATTTGCTCAGCAGGGGCTTTTAAATCTAAATGGTTAACAGAATCAACAATTAGCTGTTGATTTTGGTAACAACACCAGAACCAACCGTACGGCCGCCTTCACGGATAGCGAAACGCAGGCCTTCCTCGATCGCGATCGGGGTGATCAGTTCCACATCCATTTCGACGTTATCGCCAGGCATGCACATCTCGGTGCCTTCCGGCAGAGAGACAACACCCGTCACGTCCGTGGTACGGAAATAGAACTGAGGACGGTAGTTGTTGAAGAACGGTGTATGACGGCCGCCTTCTTCCTTGGACAGGACA
>URYP01000046.1 GCA_900552115.1 uncultured Oscillospiraceae bacterium
CGGCAAAATTGACGCGGATGGGATTGACGGAGGAGACGACGGCCAGGGGGTGTTCTCTACGCATTTATAGACAAAAAGACCTGCGGTCTCCAAAACCGCAGGTCTTTTATGCGTTTTCCCCATGCCGGTTACTCGCGGCAAAAAACCATGGGTGTATAACGAATGCCGTTTGTGACCTGTTCCTCCTCGGCCGGAACAAAACCCAGGCGGCTATAAACAGCGACCGCGTAAGGAGAGGAATTTACCGTATAAACCGTCGCCGGCACAGACGCCGCCATACGCTGGAACAGGGCTTTTCCCACACCCTGCCGCTGAACGTTTTTGCGGACGAAAAACAGGCTGATATGCGTACCACGCATCGCCAGAACTCCTGCCAAGCCCTCGTTGTCGAAGGCTCCCCACCAGCACAGCCTATCCAGCTCGAGCTCGCTGTCTAAAAAGCGCCGGAATTCATGAACGCCCTCGGGTGCGTACTCCGGCGCTTCAAATTCCATAAATACGTCCCAAACCAGAGCGACCGCCAGCGGCCGCTGCGCCGGATTAAGCAAACAAACGTCCATTCCATAGCCCCCTTAAATGGCCATCAGCTACCCAGCAAAATGCATTGTAGCACAAAGTCCGCTAGCAGCAATACCTGCAGGGTCAGATGAAACAGGTTCGGCGACCTCTGGCTGCGTGCCGGGGCGGCTTGCCCTTCCTCCAGAAGCGGCGGCTTTTGTTTGTCCGGCGGCCGGCGGCTCTCGTCTTCACCACACTGAAACAAAAGCTCCACTGCCAAAAACGCGCCGGTTACTGCCAGCAGCACTACTAGCGCGCCGCTTTTCCATCCATACCAGACGGCGGCCAGGGCCAGCGCGGCGGTGAACCCGCCGCACTGCTTACGCACACCATAATCAAAGGTGATCAGCCGGCCAAACAATACGATTTTTACAGGGCACACAGCCAGAAGGACCCATAAGACCACAGCGCCGCTGACCAGCAATACCGCTATTCTCATGGGGCCCCTCCTTTTATCACGGCTGTTTTCTATCTCATAAGGCGGCACGGACTTACTTTACCATCCCGCGATACGATATAGGCGTCGTAAAACACCGGACAGCAAATAACCGGCCCATTACTTTATTCGCCCTATTTCGGCCAACAGGCCTGCTCATGATGGCCTATCAAAATCCCTGCAAAAACACAACGGGCCGCCGGCTTGACTGCCGGCTGCCCGTTACCCGTTTCTGAAAGACAGACTTACGCTGCCGGCACCGTATATCGTATTACAGTTGGTTCAAAACCTCTTCCACGCGTTTAAGTTCCTGCCGAATTTTCAGCTTCTGCGGGCATTTCTTTTCACACAAACCGCAGTCGAGGCAATCCGATACGGTTTTGCCACCCTCATTTTTATAGCCGTCAATCTCCCGCTTAGCATGCGCGGAAAGCTCATATACATTATGATACGTATAGGCGTTAAAAATACGCGGAATGTTGATCCCGGCCGGACAGGGCTGGCAGTAGTTGCAGCCCGTACAGTACAGCTCACCGAATTTTTTCAGCGATTCAAAAGCCTCACCAAGCTGACGCCATTCGTCCTCTGTAATCACAGCGTCGTCGCTGGCAATTTTGGCGTTCTGCTCCACCATGTCAATGGTCTGCATACCCGACAGCGCGCAACTCAAATACGGATTGCCCAGAACAAACTTGAACGCCAGCTCATAGGTCGGGATAGAGGACTTGCCCGTCAGCTTATTATACAGATTGGTGGGCGCCGACAACCGGCCGCCCGCAACCGGTCCCATAGCCACGACGCCCAGCCCCTTGGAGGCGGCGTACTCGATCATTTCTTCATGAGCGCGGTCGAGCAGGCTGTACTGTACCAACAGCGTTTCCAGCGGCACACCGTAAGCCTCACAGTTATCGATCAGGAACTTTATGTTTTTAGGATCATCGTGGAAGGAGAAAGAAATATGCTTAATCAGCCCTTCTTCCTTAGCCTTGCGCGCCTCGTCGAGCAGCCCCAGCGGCATAACCTTCTCATCGAATTTCGGCTTGCTGAAACCCCAGAAATGGAAAAAGTCGATATAATCGGTATCCAGCTTTTTCAGGCTGCGCTCCAGCGATTCCCGGTAATCCGAGGTCTTTTTCGCATCGTTAGGTTCAAATTTGGTGGAAATATTGATTTTGTCGCGGAATCCTTTAACGGCTTTACCAACGGCGATTTCGCTGTTATGATGGCAATAGTACGGCGCGGTATCGAAATAATTCACGCCCAGCTCATATGCCCGCTGCAGCATGGGAACGGCCTTTTCTTCATCAATATACCATTTGCCTTCCCTCTCATACTCGGGCAGACGCATACACCCAAATCCCAGGGTGGAAATCTCTACTCCGGTATTGCCAAATTGACGGTATTTCATATATATCGCTCCTTTGTTATATTCCTGATGCGGCATTACAGGCACGCCAAAATTTGTGCGCTTAAGTCGGCATATTCCTGATCCGACAAAGTAACGGCGCCCGGATTCATGGCAAAAACGCCGCCCCACTCGGCTTCGTCCCGGTATTTGGGAACCAAATGAAAATGGAGATGATGGCCCGTGTCGCCATAGGCGCCGTAATTGACCTTATCCGGCCGGAACGCTTTATGTAAAGCCGCCGCCACCCTCACCACATCGGCCATATAGGCATTGCGGTCGTCTTCCGTGAGATCAACCAGTTCTCCCACATGGTCTTTATGCGCCACGATTACGCGGCCTTTGTGCGTCTGTTCCCGAAACAAATACACCTTGGAAGCCGGCAGCTCCATAATTTTTATGCCGAATTCATCGAGCAGCTTTCCCTCGTCGCAATAGGCGCACCCTGCCATAAATACCCCTCCTCATAACACCCGCCGCTTTCTATGGCAGATATTGGATTATATCTTGTTTATTGTAGCACATACGCCCCTCCACGTCAAACCGATTTTCAGCCTGAACCGACAAAAATATGGGCCGCCGCAACAGACGAAAGGCCCGCTTTCAATTAGAAAGCGGGCCTTTTTGATTTGCGTTTTACCAAGTGCCTACACGGGAAGATGAGATTTTTAAGCCGCAACCTGTAGGATAGGCTAATTATTAATTTCACGTGTCTTTCCAATACCACCACTTGCATTTTTCGGGGTCGGGATGCTCGGTTTCAGCAAAATAGACAGCGCAGCGGTACACATAGAGCTGGCAGCGATCGATCTTTTGCCTCTTTATCCGGCATTCGCGTTCGTACATTTCCTGAGGATCGGCTCCTCTCAGTGAAGCGATAGTGGGATAGCCCAACAGTAGGAGAGCTTGCTCGGCAGCGGCGCCGACGCCGGGAATCTGCCTCAGTTCTGTTTTTGTCGCCATAGTCGCCTCCCGTTTACGCGTCGCTGTCGCGCCACCCCTTGCAAACGTCCACCCACCCGGCTGCGCCGGAATACACCTCCAGTTCCGGCAGGGTCAGCTCTATGGCGCTGTTTCCGCTGCCGCAGGCCGGAAACACGGTATCGAAACGGCGCAAAGATTCGTCCAGATAGACCGGGACGCCCTGTTTAACCGCAAACGGGCAGACGCCCCCCACCGCATGACCAATCTTCTCCTCCACTTCATCGAATGGCAGCATTTTTGCCTTGGTTTCAAAGCGCGCCTTATAGCGGGCGTTGTCCACCTTCGCGTCGCCGGCGGCTACAATTAAAAGGCAGCCGTCCGCCGTTTGGAACGACAGCGTTTTGGCAATCCGCCGGGGTTCACATCCCAACGCCTGCGCCGCCAGCTCCACCGTGGCGCTGGACGCATCCAATTCCCGGATACGGGTGTCCGCTCCCCACTGTTTCAAGTAGTCTCGCACCTTTTCAATGGCCATAGTTTTCTCATCCTTTCGTGGGCCGGACCGGCAGATGCCGCTCCAGCCAATCGTCGATATCCTGGAAGACCGTTTCCCGGTCGGTTTCGTTAATCAGTTCGTGGCGGTCATTTGGATAAAGCTTCAGCTCCAAATCCGAAAGACCCCGCTTTTTCCATATGGTGAAAACTTTCCGGACCGCCCGCCCGTAATTTCCCACCGGATCGTCCTCGCCGGACATCAAAATCACCGGCAAACCGGCCGGGATCGCGGCTATGTTGGCCGGCTTTTTGACAAACCGGATCAGTGCGAACAGGTTTGCATAACCATTCAGTGTAAAGCGGAACGAGCACGCTGGATCGCGGCTATACCGGTCGACGATAGCCATATCCTTGGTTAGCCAATCGTTTTCAGTGCGCGGGCGGGGTACGCGGCGGTTATTACGGCCGAACAACAGTCGGGCCATCAGAGGACTGCGGTAATTTTCCCCATGCAGCCTTGTCAGCACCGCGGTCAACGCCTGTCCCGCCAGCAGCTGATACGACGGCTGGTTGCCCGTTCCCATCACGATAGCCCCGTCGATATCCGCGCCATAGGTCATCATATACCGTCGCGCCACAAACGATCCCATACTGTGTCCCCACAGGAATAGGGGCGTATCGGGATACTGCCGCCGCAGACGTACGGTCAGGGCGTGGAGGTCCTCCACCAGTGTGCGTCCCCCGTCTTTAACGCCGAAATGGCCCCACTCCTCCGGTCCGGCGACCGATTGGCCGTGCCCGACATGGTCATGGCCAGCTACCAGAATCCCTTTTCCGGTCAGGTAAGCTGCCAGCGGCTCATAGCGTTCGATATATTCCACCATGCCATGGGAAATCTGCACCACCGCCCTGACAGCGCCCTCCGGTTTCCAGCAAACGCCGTGCAGCGTATGCCGTCCGGTTCCCGATGGGAAAGAAAAGGGTTCGGTTTTCATAGCGTTCCCTCCATAATATCCGTCTTGCGCACACGATATACGATATGCGGCATATCCCGATGATAATAATGCTTTACGATCGTTCTATACGGCGTCATGCCGTTTCTCTGCGCAACCCGCTGTGAGGCCGTATTGGTCTCCCGTATAATGGAATAGACGGCGGGCAGCTCCAGCACCTCGAACGCATAGCGGCGGCATCCCACCGCCGCTTCTGTGGCATATCCCTGATGCCAGAAAGCCTTTTTAAACAAATACCCGATTTCCGGTACGGTACGGCCATCCACATCCTGGTTCGTTATGCCGCATTGCCCAATCATGTCGCCGGTATCCCGTCGTATCACAGCCCACAGGCCATATCCGTCCCGCCGATACCGCTGCTGCTGACGAGCAAGCCAGTCCCGCACCTCTTCCTCGCTGAATGCGTGCTCGTAGGCGGTCATCACCTCCACGTCCTGAAGAATGTCCCTCAGGTCGGGCAGGTCCTGTTCGGTCATTTGCCGCAGGTACAGGCGCTCTGTCTGTAAAATCATCGCCGTCCCTCCCGTTTCACACCCTAATTGTCATAGATAGCCGTATGCTTATTATATAATGTGCCGCACAAAAGTCAATGCCGCGAAATATTAAGAAAAAAGAGACGCTTCATAGCGTCTCCCTGGAATCTTATAAATCCTACGCGGCATCCCGGATTATTGCAGCTCACAGCGATAAATCTCCAGCCCCTCCGGCAAATCGGGAAAGGTGAGCGTCTCTACCCGTGTAAACCCATTTTTCGTTAACGTGCGTTTAGAGCCCTCATTAAGCGAGACCACGTAGCCGATCAGGACTCGGGCCCCCAGTTCGCGGCGGGCGTATTCCTTCATCCGTCCCATCAAATGACTGGCGTATCCCTGGTTCCAGTACGCTTCGTCCAAGAAAACGCTGACAATATATGCCGACGGTTCCCCGGCAGGCTTTAAGGTAAACACACCGGCAAAACGGTCGCCAATCAACACGGCGAACGCCGCGGGGAGCTGACGGTATTCCTGAAGCATCCGGCGGGTCTGTTCCACATCCGTATGTGTGTCAAAACGCATATACTGGGCCACCCGTTCGTTGGATGTCAGCCGGAATAGATCGTCGAGATCGCTCTCCTGCAATGGCCGGATGTCCATATCCATAAGCACCGTTCCTCTCCCCGGCCGGTAACCGGACGGACTCAGCAGTTGTCCGCGATTTTGTAGAGCAACGCTTCCGTATCGGCCCAGCCGAGGCAGGGATCGGTAATGGATTTGCCATACGTTTGTTCCCCGTCGATAGGCTGGCAGCCTTCTTCCAGATAGCTTTCGATCATGACGCCCTTGATCAGACCTTTCAGCCCGGCATGATGATTACGGCTGTGCAGGACTTCGCTGACAATACGAATCTGCTCTTTATACTGTTTGTTGGAATTGGAATGATTCGCGTCGATAATGGCAGCCGGATGCTGTAAATCGCGTTTTTCATACATTTCCAGAAGCCGCACCAAATCTTCATAATGATAATTTGGCACGCAGGTGCCGTATTTATCCACACCGCCCCGTAAAATCACGTGGGCCAAGTCATTCCCAGAAGTAGTCACATCACAGCCACGGTAGATAAAATTATGCGATTTCTGAGCGGCTGTCACCGAGTTAAGCATTACGGAAAAATCGCCGCTGGTAGGGTTTTTCATACCCACCGGGATATCCATCCCGCTGGCTGTGAGCCGGTGCTGCTGGTTTTCCACGGAGCGCGCCCCGATGGCCTCATAAGACAACACGTCGTCCAGATAGCTGCGGTTTTCCGGATAGAGCATTTCATCCGCGCAGGTGAGCCCGCTTTCCCGGATGGCACGCAGATGCATTTTGCGGATAGCGGTGATTCCAGCCAGCAGATCGGGGGCCTGGTCGGGCCGGGGCTGGTGCAGCATCCCCTTATAGCCTTCCCCGGTCGTGCGGGGTTTATTGGTATAAATACGCGGAATAATTAAAAGCCGCTCACACAGCTTCTCGTTTACCGCCGCCAGCCGGGACAGGTATTCGCACACGGCGTCTTCATTATCCGCCGAGCAGGGGCCGACCAGCACGACAAATTTATCCGATTGCCCGGTAAACACCGCCCGAATCTCCTGATCGCGGCGTTTTTTCAGCTCTCGGATGTCTTCGCTGACCGGGAATTCTTCCTTGAGTGCAGCCGGCAGCGGCAGTTCCTTATTAATCGTCATAGACATTGGGGTTCCTCCTTACATTCAGCCATTCCCCGCCGAACACTTGGCGGCATCGATCGCCAACGCAATCATCAGTATCAGCAAGGTGTTTTGGGGATTGTCGATCTCCAGCACATAGGTATCGGTAAACCGAAACACCTCTTTGGATATCTGCGCCACGACAGCGCCAAAGCCATCGCGAATCGTATAATCCCATTCCCAGATATCCCCCTGTACCTGCCAGCCGTTGCAGTCGAGCCGGAACGAGGGTCGAAAAAAGGTCAGTTCTTTTTTTATCTCACCGAGGCAGGTATCGCCCGTATAGAAACGGAACCGGGGCAGGAACGTAAAAACCTCCTCCTTTACCCGGCCGACCGTTTCCCCGGCGGGGTTCAGGATATCGAGGCAATGCCCCAGGGACAGGCGGCCTTCCACGGTAAACAGGACCGCGCCGGCCTCGTCATAAATATCGTAACTGTCCAGCCAAGAGAAAAAACGCTGTTTAAATAAAAGTCTCATCAGGGGCTCTTTTCCCTCCATTCAATGGCGGCGCCGCGTGGGCAGGGTGTTTTTTTATCATACCGCGCGCCGCGCCAGCTGTCAATGGATAATCTGCTGATTAAAAGAGAGATCACCCCCTGCCCGTGTTACCCCGACCCTGGCAAGTCCGGCGGTTTTTCATCAGCTAACGGAGATCAGGGATTCAGCCGCGAAAAAGGAATGAGTACCGTTCTTAAAACATGCAGATAGTTTTCCACTTCGCGGTAATACGACTGATTGACCTCCTCCAGCTCATGAAGATTGTTACCGTTATTCCAGCTGTCATTTTCATGGCCTTCCGCCTGTACCTTATACAAATTGACCCACTGTTCCGCCCGATACAGTATCAGATCGTTTTCCGGGAGGATAGCCGTTTGATTGAGTTGATGGCTGGCAAGAGCTTCGGTATCGATGATCTGTTTTGCCCGAAACCGCAGCGGAAGATGACGGTCAAGATAAATTTGGCCCGTGCCGTCGCGTTTTTGTCCCATCCCCATAATAGAAAAAGCTGTACCGCTTGCCCACATGACCAAAAACAGCATATGATCTATATTTTTAATGAGCGGACAAAGTAGGCGGCCGTTTACCTCCCGAATCACCGCCGCATGTACATACCGGGCGATCATCCGGGTGGCGGCAAAATCGTCGGCGTTCCATTCCATAGCCTGAATGGTCTTGATTCGTCTCATGTCCTCTTTATTCTCATCCGGTCTGTTGAACGCCAGCCGATGAAAATAGCCGACCTTATTTCCGTACAAAATGTGTCCGTTATAAACATGGCCGAATTCGTGGAACAGAATAACCGCTAAGGACAGCGTCATAAACAGGCGGAAATACCGGACGCTCTTAGCTTTATCGTACAGTTCTCCCAACGAAATCGTCTGAAAGAACCGCGAATTGTCCTCATATAAAACCGTTTTATAATAGGCTTCCAGTTCACGAAAAAGGCCCAGATGAATGACAATTTCCCTTATGCCAGCACCGGGGTCCTCACAGGCATGCGCATTGACCGTGTCATCATAGGACAGGGATACGTCGGTATGCAGTGCGTATCCTTTGTATAACAGCAAGGAGGCATTGATTGAACGCTGCAAATCGTTTCCCAAGTCGCGAATGGTCTTTTCGACCTGCTCCAAATCCGCTGGATAATCCAAAATCCGCATGACCGTTCCTCCCGATTCTGTTTATTCAGGTTCTCACCAGCAGCGCGACGCATTCCACATGCGCGGTGCGGGGGAACATATCGACCGGGATAACCCTCCGAACCGCATAACCTCGCTCGCCCAGCCGCCCGCAATCCCGCGCCAGCGTAGCCGGATCACAGGATACATAGACGATGCGTTCCGGCTTCATCGCAGCCATGGTTTCAATCAAAGCCGGCTCGCATCCCTTACGGGGCGGGTCGACGATTACAACGTCAGGCCGGATACCCTGTTCCCGCAGGCGGTGGGCCGCCTGCGCCGCATCGCCGCAAAGAAACCGCACGTTGTCGATACCGTTCAGCTGCGCGTTGCGGCGCGCGTCCTCTACCGCCGGGGCAACGATCTCGACACCGATTACCTGTCCGGCCTCACGCGCCATTGACAGGCCGATGGTGCCGGTGCCGCAGTAAAGATCCAACACCGTTTCGGTTCCGGTCAGAGCGGCGGCTTCCGCAGCCAGCGCGTATAATATCTCCGCCTGACGGCGGTTTACCTGATAAAATGACCGGGGCGACAGACGAAAGCGCAGCCCGCAGAGGGTATCCTCGATAGCCGGTTCTCCCCACAGGATAAATTCCTCCGGCCCCAGTATCACATTGGTCGCGGCCCGATTGATGTTGACAATCACCGACGCCAGTCCCGGAACCGCTTCCCGCAGCATCCGCACCAGTTCCGAGGAGGCCGGCAGCTTACCGGAGGTGCAGACAAGGCAGGCCATTACCTGGCCGGAGGCCTCCCCTTCCCGCAGATAAATATGACGTACAAGCCCGGTTCCGGCGCTTTCGTCATAAGCCTCCACCGCCTGCTGCCGCATCCAGCGGCTGACGGCATCCACAGCCGCCGCAAAGGCCGGCGGCTGCAGGCGGCAGGCATGTTGCTCCACAATGCGATGGCTGCGGGGTGCATAGAAACCGATCATGGGCCGGTGCTCTCCCGGTCCTACCGGATACTGCGCCTTGTTGCGGTATTCGTCGGCGCGTGCGTCGCCTCTGATCGGTTCGACCGTTACATCCAGACCGCCGATACGGGCGAACGCATCGGCCACCCGCTGCTGCTTATACCGCTTTTCCGCTTCATAGGATACATGCCGGAACGCGCATCCCCCGCATTTTCCAAACACGGCACAGCCGCCGCTCACATCTTCCAGACGATCCGCAGAGGGTGTGATCAACCGTTCAATACGTCCATAGGCCCATTGTTTCTGTACCTTGACAATACGGCATTCCAATTCATCGCCTACGGCTGTAAACGGGACGAACACCGCCATTCCAGGACGGTCTTCCCCAGATGGAGCGCGCCCCACGCCATGTCCTTCCGCCGTGATTCCCGTAATGGTTAATGGAATCACCTGGTTCTTTTCAAGTGTCATTTTTCTTCCCCTCTCGCCGCCCGTAAATCTTAAAAACCGCTTGCGTCTGCCGCAAGCGGTTTTTGGATATCGATTGCTGACGGTTTTTTATGCAAACCATTTCCGTGAGATTCCCGCTATCGCTTACCAATACAGGCTTGATTGCGCCAGATCCAGTATTTCATTTACCATATATACCACCGTAATGATGGAAGCGGCAAGACATACGGCATAGACACAGATCCACGCGATCAGCAGGGTCTTTGACCGGCGATGATAACCATCCAACTGTTCCTGTGACACCGGACGCCCGGAAGCATCCAGCAGCGGCTGGCCGCAGGAGGTACAGAAAAGGGCTCCCGGCGGCACCCAGGCGCCACAGCGGATACACGGGCTGGGTTTGGGATTGGACGCACAGCGGATGATCACGTAAACCAACGCGGCAATGTTAAAAAATCCGGACAATACCCCCCACATCACCGCCAGCTTATCCCGGCGGCCGCGCGCGTCGTTATAGACACAAAAAGCCAACAGCAAGGCCGCCGCAATCCCAAGGACAGACAATCCCGACAGGGGAAGCAGCATTTTCCGAACCACATCCAAGACTTCTTTTGCCACATATTCTTCCGTCATAGCCTTCACTCCTATTCTTATAATTGTCGTTCCAGCAGCAGCGCGCGCACCGGGGCAGCCTCGGCTCCCGCTATTTTGAGCGGCGCGGCCAGCAGGAAATAAAACCCAGGGATCGCCCCGGACAAATCCAGATTTTCAATCAACACCGTATCGTTCATCAAAAGCTGTCGGTGAACAGCAGTATCCTCCTCCGGCGACGCGATCGACGGCGCTTCCACCCCGATCAGCCGCACCCCGGCATCCGCCAACACAAAAGCGGCGCTGGAGCTGATGGTCATATTGCCCTTAAACAGCACTCTGGCTGGGGGATGCGGCAGCAACCGCTCAGCCTCATCACCCAGCAGTACACCTTCATATTCCACCACCAGGCATTCTCCCACGCCCACGTCCGGCGGCAAAGCCGCCGTATCCATCCCGTCCGGTACGGCGTGAAGGGGCGCATCCATATGGGTGCCGTTATGCAGGCAGCCGGAAAACGCCTGTACATTAAAGGCATCCCCCATCGCCATACTCTGCAACAGAGTCAGCGCCGGCTCCGGGTCGCCCGGATATACCGGTGCATCGGTCCATTCGCGGGTAATATCAATTATTTTCATGGCGGCACCTTCCTTTTCCAGTGTAGCATAATCGGCGTTCGGTGTCTACTGCCGTTACAGAAACCCGCACAAATTATTTATCCCAAACCAAACACGCCTATAGCGCAGCACCGCCCGAAACAGCATGGCTTTCCGGACGGTGTTTACCTGTCGTTACATTTTATCCTGTATGGAATTGAGAAGCCCGCCCTTTTGGATAATATTCTGGATAAAGGGCGGAAAGGGCTGCGCCTGATAGGTTTTGCCGGTGGTCAGGTTGGTGATCAGTCCCGTGTCAAAGTCCACCTGCACTTCATCATTTGCCCGGATATCCCGCGCCGCCTCATCGCACTCGAGAATCGCCAAGCCAATATTGATGGCGTTGCGGTAAAAGATACGGGCAAAGGTGGACGCAATAACGCAGGAAATCCCACTGGCCTTGATGGCAATAGGCGCATGTTCCCGGGAGGAACCGCAGCCAAAGTTTTTATCCGCCACCATAATGTCGCCGGGCTTTACCCGTCCCACAAAGTCTTTATCGATATCCTCCATACAATGGGCCGCCAGTTCCTCATGCTTGGAGGTGTTGAGATACCGTGCCGGGATGATAACATCCGTGTCCACATTGTCCCCGTATTTATGTACCCGTCCTTTGGCAATCATACCATGTTCCTCCTTTTTACAGCGCAGCCGGATCGGTGATATACCCGGTCACAGCCGAGGCCGCCGCCACATAGGGGCTGGCCAAATATACTTCGCTGTCCACGTGGCCCATACGGCCGACAAAGTTGCGGTTGGTGGTGGACACGGCCCGCTCGCCGGCTGCCAGAATGCCCATATGGCCGCCGAGGCAGGGACCGCAGGTTGGGGTGGATACCACCGCTCCCGCGTCGATAAAGATGTCGAACAGTCCTTCGTGCATACTCTGCTTCCAAATTTCCTGCGTGGCGGGGATGATGATGCAGCGCACTCCGTCCGCCACTTTGCGGCCTTTCAGGATTTCCGCGGCGGCCCGCATATCTTCCATGCGGCCGTTGGTGCAGGAGCCGATCACGATCTGGTCGATCTTCACCTGCTCCCCGCCGCACTCGTCCACCGTTTTGGTGTTTTCCGGCAGGTGCGGGAAGGAGACTGTCGGCCGCAGCGCCGACAGGTCAATCGTCACCGTTTCGTCATAGACGGCATCCGGATCGGCTTCAAACACCCTGGTTTCCCGCTGGAAGCGGTCTTTAACATAGCTCAGGGTCACATCATCCACCGGGAATATGCCGTTTTTCGCACCGGCTTCAATGGCCATATTGGCAATGCAGAGCCGGTCGTCCATGGACAGGCTGGCCACGCCGTCCCCGGTAAATTCCAGCGACCGGTAGAGCGCGCCGTCCACGCCGATGCGGCCGATCAGGTGCAAAATCACGTCCTTGCCGCTGACCATAGGCGACAGCCGGCCGGTCAGTTCCACCCGGATAGCGGCCGGCACCTTGAACCACGTGGAGCCGGTGGCAATTCCCGCCGCCAGGTCGGTGGAGCCTACGCCGGTGGAAAACGCGCCCAGAGCGCCGTAAGTACAGGTATGGCTGTCCGCGCCGATCACACAGTCACCAGGGCCCACCAATCCCTGTTCCGGCAGCAGCGCATGCTCAATACCCATTTTTCCCACATCAAAAAAGTTGACGATATCGTATTTATCCGCAAACGCCCGCGTGCGTTTTACCTGCTCGGCTGCTTTGATATCTTTGTTGGGAGTAAAGTGGTCCATCACCAGCGCCACCCGCGCATTATCGAAGACCCGGCAGGCCCCACAGCGTTCAAACTCGTTGATGGCGACCGGGGCGGTGATATCGTTGCCCAGGCACAAATCCAGTTTCGCCTCAATCAGCTGACCAGCCTGCACCTCGTCAAGCCCGGCATGGGCCGCCAGTATTTTTTGTGTCATTGTCATTGCCATAATCGCTTATCCTCCTTACACCGCCGTATCGGCGTGAATCGTGCCGTCGCCCCGCTCAAGCGCCGTCATACCGGTACGCGCCATCTCCACAATCCCGAGCGTTTCCATCTGCGCAACCACATGATCCACCATGTCCGGCTGTCCGGTAAATTCAACGGTAATGGTTTCCCCGCCGATATCCAGAATGCGGCCGCCGAATGCCTGCACCAGTTTCAGCGCCGCCGCCGGATGCTCCCCGGAGGCGACTTTTACAAGAAGCAGTTCGGTCTGGACACAATTGCCCGGCTCCAGTTGTTCCACCTTTATAACGTCCTCCAGCTTAAGGAGCTGACGAGTAAACTGGGTAAAGGTATTTTCATCACCGGTAACCACCAGCGTCCATCGCGCAAAAGCGGGATCCTGCGTATGGCAGGCGATGACCGACTCAATGTTGAAACCCCGGCGGGAAAACAGGCTGGCCACCCGCATCAAGACCCCTTCATGGTCCATCGTCAGCACCGAAAACACGGCTCTTTTTACGTTCATGGTCAATCCTCCCCCATGTCTTCGATGATATCCTCCACGGTTCCGCCGGGCGGTATCATGGGCAGGACATTGACATCCGGCGAGATGCGGCAGTCCACGACCACCGGCCCGCCGTCTGACAGCGCCCCCCTGAGCACCGGCTCCACATCCGCCGCCGTTTCTATCCGCATGCCCTTACAGCCAAAGGCCTCCGCCAACTTGACAAAATCGGTGAGGCGGTGGGGATCGGTGGCGGAAAAACGGCGCTCGTAAAACACCTTTTGCCACTGGCGGACCATGCCCAGCACCTGATTGTTCATTATTACCACCACGATGGGCAGTTGGTAAGTGGCCAGCGTTGTCAGTTCGTTCAAATTCATATGAAAGCTGCCGTCACCAGATACCAGCACCACCCGATCCTGCGGCCGGCCAAATTGGGCGCCGATCGCGGCGCCCAGACCGTAGCCCATGGTACCAAGGCCGCCGGAACTGAGAAATCCCCGCGGCCGGCGGATTTCATAGTGCTGAGCCGTCCACATCTGGTGCTGTCCCACATCAGTCACCATGACATCCTCGTCCTTTGTCAAACGCCGCAGGGTATGCAGCACCGCCAGCGGATCGGGCGGAGCATCAGGGGCCTGATCGGCCGGCTGGCAGATCTTTTTATAAGAATTTACCTGACGCGTCCAGTCCGCCCGGTCAGCCTGCGGTAAATTTTCAAGCAGGCAGCGAAGCGATTCTTTCAGGTCGCCGCCTACACGGACGGCAGCAGCCACATTTTTATCGAATTCAGCATGGTCGACATCCAAATGCACCACCTGCGCGCCGGGTGCGAAGCCATCGCGTTTTCCCGCCACACGGTCGGAAAACCGCGCTCCGCAGACCAGCAGCAGGTCGCATTCCTTAGCCGCTTTATTGGCGGCCAGGGTGCCATGCATTCCCACCATTCCCAGCCACAGGGGATGGTCCGGCGGGAATCCGCCCAGGCCCATCATGGAGGAGCAGACCGGGATATCCTGTCGCCGTGCCAGCTCCAGAAGCGGTTCTTCCGCTTCTGACAGGATCACGCCGCCGCCCATATATATCAGCGGCCTTTTGCTTTGGCCCAGCATTTGTTGTGCTGCCGCAATCCGTTCTGCCTTGGGTGGCAGGAACGCCCGTTTAAATGCGGGCCGGACCGGATTATACTCCGTCACAGCGCCGGTAACGTCCTTGGGAATATCGACCAGCACCGGCCCTGGACGGCCGCTGCGGGCAATCAGGAACGCGCGCCGAATGGTATCGGCGAGATCCTCCACCCGTTTTACTATAAAGTTATGTTTGGTCACCGGCATAGTCACGCCGGTGATATCGACCTCCTGGAACGAATCCCGTCCCAGCAGCGGCACCGCCACATTGCCGGTAATCGCCACGAGCGGGATCGAATCCATATATGCGGTAGCGATACCCGTTACCAGGTTGGTAGCTCCGGGCCCTGAGGTGGCAATACAGACGCCTACCTTTCCTGTCGACCGCGCGTATCCGTCCGCTGCGTGCGCCGCGCCCTGCTCATGTGCGGTCAGCACATGCCGGATTCGATCGCTGTATGTATACAGGGCGTCGTAAATATTGAGCACCGACCCGCCCGGATATCCGAAAACGCAGTCCACGCCCTGTTCCAACAAGCATTCCATCAATATTTCGGAACCATTTTTCTGCACGTCTGATCCTTCTTCCACTATAGGATATGCGGGGGCCGCCCTGGAAAGCGCCGCCCAAAACACCGCCGCTTGTCTGTTCATTATATTAAGGGCCTTCGCCTCAAACGAGGCGAAGGCCCAGCTTGCCGAAAAGGCCCGGCCTTCAGCCGGTCTTTACGCCAAGCTGAGCAAAAGCGGGGGAAATCTTTCAGCTTTCCCCACTTTTGTTGCCTGCGGGCGGGTGATTGTTACGCGAGGAGGGAACCCTGACGGTTCCAACAGTTGGGCAATCCCAACTGTACACACATCCCCC
>URYP01000047.1 GCA_900552115.1 uncultured Oscillospiraceae bacterium
CTGGACCAGGCCGCAGGCCGCCTGGTAGAGAAGCGCCTGCAGCTTGTAGTAGACGCCCAGCACCAGAATATAGACCTGTGAGAACGGCGCCAGAATCCAGTTGAGCGCCGACAGAAGGAAGGAGGCCAGCGCGATATTTAAGGCCGCCGCAATGCCCACGGAGTACATGCTCTTCCAGATGCCCTCCCGCGGAAGCATCTGTCTCACGGATATTTTTACGTTTAAGGGGCGCAGCCCGTTGACCACAATATAGAATACAAGCGCCGCCGTCTGGCCGATGCCCGTGGCCCAGGCCGCCCCCTCGATGCCCATTTCCGGGAACGGCCCCAGGCCGAAGATCAGAAGCGGATCCAGTACGATGTTGGTGAGGCAGCCCACCAGCACGCTCATCATGGCCAGAACCATCTTTCCCACGGCCTGGTAAATCTTTTCATAAGCCATCCCCAGCGCATCCACCGCCGAGAACAGGAGGACGATGTTTGCATAGGACAGGCCGTAGGCGATGGTGGTCTCGTCGTCGGTGAACATGCGCAGAAACCAGGGCATGGCGGCGATTCCCAGCGCCGTCAGCACCAGCCCGTGAATGAGGCTTAAAAGCATCCCCTGTGAGGCGGCCATGTTGGCCTCCCGGCTCTTCCCCTCGCCGAGGATCCGGGCGATGGCGGCGTTCATGCCGATGCCGAAGCCCACGGTGCCCTTTTCGTCGCCAACCACAACCAAAGCGGCAAACTTAAAGATACGGCCGCCCTTTACAGTCTTAGATACACGGTTGATCGCGACTACGCGCTCTTTGTATTCGCTCTCAGTCGCTTTTGCGTCAAATCTAGCCAAAAGTATCCCTCCTTCTTAGAACTTGAGGCCGCCCTCGCGGGCGCCTTCGGCCAGCTCTTTGACGCGGCCGTGATATACGTATCCACCGCGGTCGAACACGACCTGCTCAATGCCCTTTTCCGCGGCCCGTTTAGCGATCATCTCGCCAACCTTTTTCGCGCCTTCCTTGTTGCCGCCCGCCGCGCCGAAATCCTTTTCAGTGCTGGAAGCAGCGACCAGGGTGACTCCCTTGACGTCGTCAATCACCTGAGCATAAATGTGGTTGAGGGAGCGGAACACGTTCAGGCGGGGGCAATCAGCCGTGCCGGTGATTTTCCCGCGCACCCGTTTGTGGCGATGGAGACGCGTGGCGTTGCTGTCTTTTTTACTCACCATAATGATTCACTCCTCCCTTTATTTCTTGCCGCCGGTTTTGCCTTCCTTGCGGCGGATGACTTCATCGACATACTTAATGCCTTTGCCTTTATAAGGCTCCGGCGGGCGCTTCTCACGAACTTCGGCAGCAAACTGGCCCACCAACTGCTTGTCGGCGCCCGAGATGATGATTTTGTTCGGGCCGGGCGCCTCGATGGTGATGCCCGGGATCTCGCTGACCGTCACCTGATGGCTGTAGCCCAGGTTCATCACCAGATCCTTGCCCTGCTTCTGCACACGATAGCCGACACCATTGACGTCCAGTTCTTTTTTAAAGCCGTTGGTCACGCCTTCCACCATGTTGGCGATCAGCGACCGGGTCAGACCGTGCAGAGAGCGGTTTTCTTTCTCGTCATTCGGACGAGTTACCAGGATTTCGTTTCCTTCCACAGTGACCTTCATGTTGGGATGATAGGTCTGCGTCAGGGTGCCCTTCGGGCCTTTCACGGTAATGGTATTGCCGTCCATTTTGACGTCCACACCGGCAGGAAGGGCGATCGGTTTGCGTCCAATTCTCGACATAATTCCCTTTCCCCCTTACCAAATAAAGGCCAGGACTTCGCCGCCCACGTGCTCCTGACGGGCTTTTTTGTCCGTCATGACGCCTTTGGATGTGGACACAATGGCGGTGCCGATGCCTTTCATGACCTTCGGCATGTCCTCGCTGCTGGAATAAATGCGCAGACCGGGCTTGGATACGCGACGCAGTCCCAGAAGAACCGGAGACTTGGACGCCCCCTGGTATTTTAGGGTGATGCGGATCACGCCCTGTTTGCCATCTTCGATAACCTGAAAATTCTTAACGTATCCCTCGTCAACAAGAATCTGGGCAATAGCCTTCTTCATGTTGGAAGCGGGGATATCCACCGAGTCATGCTTAGCCGAATTCGCGTTGCGAATTCTCGTCAACATATCGGCGATCGTATCGGTGATTTGCATTCCGTCAACCTCCTTTTAGCTATTACCAACTGGCCTTGCGAACGCCGGGAATTTCGCCCTTGTAGGCCAGCTCCCGGAAGCAGATACGGCACACGCCGTATTTGCGCAGATACGCATGGGGACGACCGCAGATTTTGCAGCGGTTATACGCCTGGGTCGAATGCTTGGGCGGGCGCTGCTGTTTAATTTTCATCGATGTTTTAGCCACAGTTTTCCCCTCCTTATCTGGCGAACGGAGCGCCCATCAGGGTGAGCAGCTCGCGCGCTTCTTCATCGGTATTCGCCGTAGTAACAAAGCAGATGTCCATGCCCCGGGTCTTATCGATCTTGTCATAGTCGATTTCCGGGAAAATCAGCTGCTCTTTCAGGCCCATGTTGTAGTTGCCGCGGCCGTCGAACGAGTTCGGGTTGATTCCGCGGAAGTCGCGGACGCGGGGCAGCGCCACGTTAAAGAGGCGATCCAGGAACTCATACATACGCGCGCCGCGCAGGGTGACCTTCGCGCCGATGCTCATACCTTCGCGCAGCTTGAAGTTCGCAACCGATTTACGCGCTTTGCAGACGACCGGACGCTGACCGGTGATTGTGGAGAGATCGGCAACGATCGCGTCGATGACCTTCGCGTTGTCGCGGGCTTCGCCGCAGCCGATGTTAATCACAATTTTATCCAGCTTCGGGATCTGCATGACGCTTTTGTATCCAAACTTACTCATCAGGGCCGGAGCCACTGAGCTGTTATAAAAGTCCTTCATTCTGGCCATATCCTAACCCCTCCTTACAGCGTTTCGCCGCAGCGTTTGCATACGCGCTCTTTGGATCCGTCGGCGAACTTTTTATGACCGACCCGCGTCGGTTTGTTGCAATGGGGGCACACGACCATAACCTTACTGGCATACAGCGCGCCTTCGGCGGAGACAATGCCGCCGGGATCGCCCATTTTGCGGGGCTTCACATGTTTTTTCACCATGTTGCGGCCCTCGACGATGACTTTGCCCTCCTTGGGGCTGACTTCCAGGACTTTCCCCTTTTCGCCTTTGTCGTCGCCGTTGATAATCAGGACGGTGTCGCCCTTTTTCACATGTAATTTACTCAATTTCCGACCCTCCCATCACAGCACTTCGGGAGCAAGGCTCAGGATTTTGAGATAATCTTTATCTCTGAGCTCTCTCGCTACCGGTCCAAATATACGGGTGCCTCTGGGGTTTTTGTCGTCGCGGATAATCACCGCCGCGTTCTCGTCGAACCGGATGTATGTGCCATCCTCCCGCCGAACGCCTTTCGCCGTGCGGACCACTACGGCCTTTACGACTTCACCTTTCTTAACAACGCCGCCGGGTGCCGCTTTTTTAACCGAAGCCACCACGACGTCGCCGATATTCGCATACCGTCTGCCGGAACCACCGAGGACGCGGATGCACATAAGCTCCTTCGCACCGGTGTTGTCGGCAACTTTTAGGTAGGTCTGCTGTTGAACCACAGGGTGTTCCTCCTTTCAAGACTCACCGACTTATTTCGCTTTTTCGATTACCTGTACCAAACGCCAATGTTTGTCCTTCGACATCGGACGAGTTTCCATCACCATCACGCGGTCGCCGCGGCGGCACTCGTTTTTCTCGTCGTGCGCCTTCAGCTTCACGGTGCGTTTAATGATCTTTTTATAGAGCGGATGACGAACATTGTCCTCGATCGCCACAACGATGGTTTTATCCATTTTGTCGCTGACGACCAGGCCGGTACGTGTTTTTCTCAGATTGCGTTCGCTCACAATAAACTCCTCCTTCCGTTACGCCTCGGCGCCGTTCTTGATTTCGTTCTCGCGCATGATCGTTTTGACAATGGCGATTTCCTTACGGACGGCCTTCAGACGCATCGGATTATCGAGTTGGTTAATCGCGTGTTGAAAGCGCAGATTGAACAACTCTTCCTTGAGGTCTGCGAGCCTTTTCTGCAACTCGACGTCGTTCATTTCGCGGATTTTTGCCATCTCTGTAGCTTTCATACCTGCTCACCATCCGTTTCTTCCTTGCAAACAAATTTGCACTTGATGGGCAGCTTGTTCGCTGCGAGTCTCAGGGCTTCCCGGGCGGTCTCTTCCGGTACGCCGGCGATTTCGAACATCACCCGGCCGGGTTTGACTACCGCCACCCAGTATTCCGGGGAACCTTTACCGGAGCCCATGCGGGTCTCGGCGGGTTTCTCAGTGATGGGCTTATCCGGGAATATTTTGATCCATACCTGTCCGCCACGCTTAATGTAACGGGTCATGGCCACACGGGCCGCCTCGATCTGATTGGACGAGATCCAGGCCGGCTCCAGCGCCTGCAGGCCGTAATCGCCGTAGGTAACGGTATTGCCGCGCGTCGCCTTACCGGTCAGGCGGCCGCGGTGTACGCGGCGATATTTTACTCTTTTGGGCAGCAGCATTACTTGCGGCCTCCTTCCTTACGGGGTTTGGCAGCGCCGGCCAGCACCTCGCCGCGATAGATCCACGTTTTCACGCCGATCCGGCCATAGGTGGTTTTGGCTTCGGCAAAGCCGTAGTCGATATCCGCGCGCAGAGTCTGCAGCGGGATGGTTCCTTCATGATACTGTTCGGTACGCGCAATTTCCGCACCGCCCAGACGGCCGGAAACCTGGATTTTGATACCCTTCGCGTTCATTTTCATGGCGCGGCCGATCGACTGTTTCATGGCGCGGCGGAAGGAGATGCGCTTTTCCAGCTGCTGCGCGATGTTTTCAGCCACCAGCTGGGCGTTCAAATCCGGATTGCGTACTTCAACAATATTGATCAGGGTGGGCTTACCCAGCATCTTCTCGCAGGTGGCGCGCAGCTTATCGATCTCCGCGCCGCCTTTGCCGATGACAATACCGGGTTTCGCACAATGGATATGAATGCGTACGCGGGACGCGTCGCGCTCAATCTCGATTTTCGGTACGCCGGCGGCATACAGTGTCTTTTTCAGATACTCGCGCAGCTTGTAATCCGAGGCGATGGTGTCGCCGAATTCGCTGTCTTTCACAAACCAGCGGGAGTTCCAATCTTTAATAACGCCGATGCGCAGACCGGTGGGATTGACTTTTTGTCCCATAATTGTCCTCCTCCTTCGCTTACTCTTTTTCCTTGAGAACAAGGGTAATGTGGGATGTTCTCTTCTCGATGCGGTACGCGCGGCCCTGGGCCCGCGGGCGGATCCGTTTCAGGATCGGGCCGGGGCAGACGAGGCACTCGGCAACATAGAGATTGTTACGATCCATGTTGTAGTTGTTCTCCGCGTTGGCCGCAGCCGATTTGAGCAGCTTTTCCAGCGGCTCGCAGGCGGCCTTGGGGGTGTTCCGCACGATGGCGAGAGCGACATCAACCGGTTTGTTGCGGATGAGGTCGAGAACAATTTTGACTTTGCGGGGGGAAATGCGGACGTATTTAACCTGCGCCCTTGCTTCCATTTGAATTCTCTCCTTTCAACCGCTTACTTCGAGCTCTTCGAGCCGACATGACCGCGGAACGTACGGGTGGGGGCAAACTCACCGAGCTTGTGTCCCACCATATCTTCGGTGATATACACCGGAACATGCTTCCGGCCGTCGTGCACGGCAATGGTGTGGCCGACGAAATCCGGGAAAATGGTGGAGGAACGGCTCCAGGTTTTCAGGATGCGTTTCTCTCCGGCCTGATTCATCTCTTGAATCCTTTTCAGCAGCACGGGCTGTACGAAAGGACCCTTCTTTACGCTTCTACCCATAAATCACGAATCTCCTTTCGTTTACTTACCGCCGCGGCGTTTCACAATGAACTTATCCGAAGCCTTGTGATTCTTGCGGGTTTTGTAGCCCAGCGCCGGTTTGCCCCACGGGGTAACCGGGCCCGGACGGCCGATGGGGGATTTGCCCTCGCCGCCGCCGTGCGGGTGGTCGCAGGGGTTCATCACGGAACCGCGGACGGTGGGACGCCAGCCCATGTGGCGTTTCCGGCCGGCTTTACCGATCTTTACGTTTTCATGCTCCACGTTGCCGACCTGGCCGATGGTGGCCATGCAGTTCAGCGGCACATTGCGCATCTCGCCCGAGGGCAGGCGAACCAGCGCCATGTTGTTTTCCTTGCCCATCAGCTGGGCCATGGTGCCGGCGCTGCGGGCCAGCTGCGCGCCCTTACCGGGATACAGCTCCACATTGTGGATGAACGTACCGGTGGGGATGCTGGCCAGCGGAAGCGCGTTGCCGGGTTTAATATCGGCGTTCGCGCCGGCGGAAATTTTGTCGCCCACCTTCAGGCCCTGCGGCGCTACGATGTAGCGTTTCTCGCCGTCCTCATACTGGAGAAGGGCGATGTGGGCGCTGCGGTTGGGATCATATTCCAGCGTCATAACCGTCGCGGTCATGTCCAGCTTGTTGCGCTTAAAATCAATGATCCGGTATTTCCGGCGGTTGCCGCCGCCGCGATGGCGAACGGTGATGCGGCCGTAGCTGTTGCGGCCGGCCTTTTTATTCAGCGGAGCCAGCAGGCTCTTTTCCGGCGCGACCTTGGACAGGCCGCTGTAGTCGATGACCGACATGCCGCGGCGTCCGGGGGTCGTCGGCTTATACGTTATCGTAGGCATTCCGATTCACACTCCTATAAGTTGGCTTTGCGGGAGCCGCCTTTCGCTCCCATACGTTGCCCGGCCCGGCTGGGCCGTTTGCGGGGTTCTTCAATTAGAACATGCCGTCGAAGAACTCGATCGTTTTGGAATCTTCCGTCAGGGTGACGATCGCTTTTTTCCAGTCGGAGGTGTATCCCTCATACCGGCCCATGCGGCGTTTGCGGCCTTTCATGCTGACGGTGTTGACTTTCAGCACTTTAACGCCGAAAATCTCTTCCACCGCTTTGGCGATCTCAATCTTGTTGGTGCCTTCGGCAACCCGGAAGGTATATTTCTTTTCGGTCAGCGCCTGCACCGATTTTTCGGTGATGACCGGCGCCAGAATCACGTCACGAGCGTTCATTATTTGTATACCTCCTCGATCTGCGCCACCGCGTCCTTCACCACGATAAAGGTATCGCTGTTCAGGATGTCATAGGTGTTCAGCGTGTTGACCTGCGCGACCTTGGCGCCCTCGATATTGCGGACCGATTTGACGATGGTCTCGTTGTTCTCGGGCAGGACCAGCAGGACTTTCTTGCCGGTCTCCAGCGCCTTGAACGCGGCGGCCATGGTCTTGGTCTTAATCTCGTCCAGCGTGATGGCGTCGAGAACCTTCATCTCGTCCGCCGCCACCTTGGAGGACAGCGCGGATTTCAGCGCCAGGCGGCGCACTTTCTTGTTCAGGGCATACCGGTAGTCGCGGGGCTTCGGGCCGAGCGCGATACCGCCGTGCGTCCACTGGGGAGCGCGGATGGACCCCTGACGGGCATGGCCGGTACCCTTTTGACGCCACGGCTTTTTGCCGCCGCCCCGCACTTCCGAACGGGTGAGGGTGGACTGGGTGCCCTGACGCTGGTTGGCCAGATAATTGACAACGGCGCTGTGCATAACGGCCTTGTTGGGTTCGACGCCGAAAACGGCCTCGGACAGGTCCATGGTGCCGGTCTGCTTGCCGGTCATGTCATAAATCGATACTGTGGGCATGTGATTTCCTCCTTCCCTTACGCCTTCTTAACGGTTTCCGAGAGAACGACGACACTGCCGCGGGCGCCGGGAACCGCGCCCCGTACCGCAATCAGGTTGTTCTCCGCGTCCACTTTAACAACGGTCAGATTCTGAACGGTAACCCGCTCGGCGCCCAGATGTCCGGCGCCTTTCATCCCTTTATATACACGGGACGGAGAGGAGCAGGCGCCCATCGAGCCCGCGTGGCGGGCCACAGGGCCGCTGCCGTGGGATTCTTTCAAGCGGTGGAAATTCCAGCGCTTGATGGCGCCGGCGTAGCCTTTACCTTTGCTGGTACCGACCACGTCCACCCGGTCTCCGGCCGCAAACGCGTCCGCTTTGACCAGATCGCCCACGTTGAAAGCGTCGCAGTCATCGAACCGGAACTCCCGCAAGGTGCGTTTGGGAGCTACGTCCGCTTTGTCAAAATGCCCTTTCAGGGGTTTGGTGACTCTCTTGGCCGAGACGTCGCCGAACCCGAACTGAACGGCGGTGTACCCGTCGTTTTCGACGGTTTTCTTCTGGACAACAACGCAGGGACCGGCTTCGATGACGGTCACCGGAACGACATTGCCCTTTTCGTCGAAGATCTGCGTCATGCCGACCTTCTTGCCGATGATGCCTTTTTGCATAGTCTGTTACCTCCTTGGTTATTGGTTGAACGCCGGCGGCAACCGGCTTTCAACATGACCTCGCAGCACGGATAAACAAGCCGCTGGGAATGCGCGTTACAGCTTGATTTCAATTTCCACGCCGGCGGGGAGTTCAAGGCCCATAAGGGCCTCAACCGTCTTGTTGGAAGGACGAAGGATATCGATCAGCCGTTTGTGGGTGCGCATTTCGAACTGCTCACGCGAGTCCTTATACTTGTGCACGGCACGCAGGATGGTAACGATTTCCTTCTGGGTGGGCAGCGGCACGGGGCCGGAAACACGGGCGCCGGTACGGCGGGCCGTCTCCACGATTTTCTCGGCTGCCTGGTCGACCAGCTGGTGGTCATACCCTTTGATGCGAATTCTGATTTTTTCTTTGACTGCCACTAAAAACGCCTCCTTAAAATGTTTGAGTTGGCGGGCGGCGCCGTATTGTACATCCCAGCCGGGTGTTTCATGCCCGGCAGAGAAAAAACCGGAAACTGGCTGGGTTTCCAAGTTCCGGGTGCAATACAGCGTCTTACCGGCAGGGACAAACCTCGCAACTCAACGGGACACAGATATCCCGCAGTTTGCCCTGCACACGGTATTTTTTGTCGCCCGGTTTGAAATCGGACATACTCCACGGAAAAACCGGCCTGCCAAGCGGCCGCAACCTCCCGCTTCATCGCATATCGTGCAGTCTGGACCGCTGCCAAAAGGGCGCATTATCCCCTTTGGCCACAGTCACGCCTGATTATATTACCATAAGGTCAAGCGCTTTGCAAGCTTTTTCCAAAAAAAATTTCGTAGGAATGCAAAAAATACTCCCCCCTGTTTTGTGGAAAACAGAGGAGAGTTTTTTTCTTCATGGATGTCGTGGTCTATCAACACTTTCGATACCACATATTGTAAAAAGGCCAGAAATACGCGCGAAAGCGGGACTATCAGTCTTCTTTTTCCAAAACACGCACGATTTCGCCAATGTACATCCGATGATAATCGTTATCCTGATAATGCTGCTCCAGGGAAGGATCGACAAAATGGGCCTTTTCTATGTCGTCCGCGTACAGCTTGCGGCATATCACCACCGCCGAAGCCTGTGCAAAGTAGGGGGCCTCCCGGTCAAAAACCGGCGTCAGTCCGGCGTCGGCGATTTTGTCGGTATCCCGGCCGGACACCCGCCCGCAGAGGGCCAGCGCCTTCCGGTATTCCTCCGGGAAAAAGCAGAGCGAATAATAGTCTCCCTGTTCCACAAAGCCATATGTATAGCGGGAATGCCGGATAAAGGCAAAGCTGACGTTGGTACCCCACAGCACGCCCAGACCGCCCCAGCTGGCCGTCATGGTATTACATTTGTCGGCGTCCCCCGCCGAAATCAGCATCCATTCCTTGCCAATTTTCTCAAACACATTGCCCTCCCATTCGGTGGGAGCAATCTCTTTCCAAGTGTTCATCCTATCTACCGCCTTTCCTGTTCCATTATGCGCATCCTTCTCACTATATGGAAATCCGGCCGCCGTTATGCGTCGGCCAGACGCCTGCCCATGAGCACACCCATGGCGGATGCCATCATAAGCCCGCGGGTCCATCCGCTGGAATCCCCGAGGCAGTATAGTCCTTCCATACTGGTCTGCAGGTCAGCGTCCATTTTGACCCGGTTGCTGTAAAATTTCAGTTCCGGCGAGTAAAGCAGCGTTTCCACGGAGGCAAACCCCGGCACCACATGGTCCACCGCCTGAATGAACCCGATAATGTTCACCATGGCCCGGTAGGGCATGGCGGCGGTGATGTCGCCGGCCACCGCATCGGGCAGCGAGGGCTTCAGGTTGGCGCGCGCGAGTTCTTCCGCCCACGTCCGCTTGCCGTCCAGTATATCGCCGTACCTCTGCACCAATATGCGCCCCGCCCCCAGCATATTGGTCAGCTCGCCTACCTTTTGCGCGTAAGCAATGGGCTGGTCAAACGGCTCGGCAAAATTGTGTGAGCAGAGAATCGCCAGATTGGTGTTCTGGGACTTGCGTTCTTTATAGGAATGGCCGTTGACCACGGCCAGATGGTTGTCGTAATTCTCCTGGCTGACAAAACCGCCGGGATTCTGGCAAAAAGTGCGCACCTTGTTTTTAAAGGGCTTGGGATAACCAATCAGCTTGGACTCATACAGCACGTTGTTCACCTGCTCCATGATCTCGTTGCGCACTTCCACCCGCACACCGATATCCACCGTACCCGGCTGATGAGCGATTCCGTGGCGGGCGCACAGTTCCTCCAGCCAGTCGGCTCCCCGGCGGCCGGCGGCAATTACCGTATGCTCCGCCCGGATGTCCTGCTCCTCCCCGCCCTTTCGGATGGTAACGCCCGCACAGCGTTCGCCTTCCAGCAGCAGATCCTCACAGTTCCACCCGAACAGGATCTCCACACCGTTATCCAATAGATATTGCTCGATGGCGCGGTAAATCTCCTGCGCCCGCTCCGTGCCGAGATGGCGGATGGGGCAGTCCACCAGCTTAAGCCCCGCCTGGATCGCCCGTTTGCGGATCTCCTTGATTCCCTCGTCATTGCTGACGCCCTCCACATGCGGGTCGGCGCCAAAGGATAAATATATCTGATCGGTATAGTCGATCAGCGTCTGTGCCGTGTCCTCTCCGATCAGCGAGGGCAGGTCGCCGCCCACCTCATAGCTTAAGGACAGCTTGCCGTCCGAAAACGCGCCGGCTCCAGAAAAACCGGTGGTGATATGGCAGGGCTGGCATTGCACACAGTGTCCGGTTTGGCTTTTGGGACAGCGCCGGTTTTCTATTGCCTGACCTTTTTCAACGATGGTAATGCTCCTGCCGCTGCCCTGCCGCCGCATCTCAAGCGCGGTGAATATGCCGGCCGGGCCGGCGCCGATAATGACAACATCCCGTTGCATGGTTATGATCATCCTTTCGCGATGGCCGGGTTGAAAGCGGTCTTTCAACCATTCCTGTGAATTTGTGGGCCCCCGCCGGAAAAAGAGCTGCCAAAAGCGACGTCGCCTCTCCCTGCGGGAACGGCGCTCATAGTCGGCTGATAGGCAGCCCGTAGAAACATTCATCCATCTCATGAATTTATATAAGCGTTTTCCAAATATACAGTATACGAATTTATGGCGGTTTTGTCAATCCGCCCGGCGGGAGTGCCCCTGTACCCGGTGCTTGTTAGTCCTATAACCCCGGCACTCCGCCGCCGCACGCCATTGACAAGCTGCGCCGCATTCGATACAATATTTTCTACTATGCCACCGAAGGGAGGGGGACCGCATGAGTCGGAACGAGCTGCCGGATGGTCTTCCTCCACAGGAAGACTCATTGCGGGCGACACGGCAGTCGATGCAGGAAAAGAACCGGCAGGTGCTGGACCGCCTGCACGCGGAGACCCAGCAGCGCCGCAGCCGGGCCTCGTCTTCTCAGATCCCGCCGGCTCCGACCTCCGTCGCCCCCTCCGCCCGCCGGAAAAAATCCCGCAGGCCCATCGGGCCGCTCATCACCCAACGGATGTCCCCGCTGCGGGGCCGTCTGCATTGGAAGATCGCCGCCTCCGTCCTGTTGGCCGGTCTGGTTACGGCTTCCATCCTGTGGAACAGCGTTTTTCGCGCGCCGGTTCTGTACGAAAAAGCGAGTGACTGCCTGCATCAGGGTGACTTTGCCACGGCTTATTCCCTGTTTCATAAGGTTGGCGCATATCAGGACGCGTCCGCGCAAAAACGGGAGGCCGCTTATCAGGAAGCCCTGCGGCTGCTGGGAAAACGCCGCTATCCGCAGGCGGCCGTATACCTGTACGCTTTGGGAGATTACCGCGGCGCCGACCAGTTGGTTCAGCGCGCCACGACCGGGAGTATTGCCGCAGGGTCCGCTCACGTGCTGGGCGTCCTGCCCTGTGGTGATGTCCGGGCCGGCGGGGAAAACTACCGTGGAGAGTGCGGCGTCGGCAAGTGGAGAGGTGTTTTTTCCGTGGCGGCTGGTTCCTCTCACTCCGTTGGCCTAAAAGCGAATGGCACGGTGATAGCGGTCGGCGCAAACGAGGATGGACAGTGCCAAACGGAAGATTGGCGGAACATACGGCTTATTGCCGCCGGATGGAATCATACGCTGGGGCTGGGGGAGGACGGAACCGTTGTCGCCGCCGGTGGAAACCGCGAGGGTGAATGCGATGTGTCCGGCTGGACGAATATAACGGCTGTTGCCGCTGGAGAGCACCACAGTGTGGGTGTTCGCCAAAACGGCACTGTCGTTGCTGCGGGCGCCAATGACTGGGGCCAATGCAACGTTTCCTCCTGGACCGGGATCGTCGCGGTTGCCGCCGGGGCCACACATACGGTTGGGCTGACCAGCACGGGGAGGGTTCTGTTTGCCGGGCAAAACACGCAGGGGCAGGGAAACGTGAACGACTGGTGCGATGTGGTGGCCGTAGCCGCGGGAAACGACTTTACGGTTGGGCTAAAGGCGGACGGCTCCCTTTGCTACACAGGCAACGAGAGCAATTCCATATCTTCAAGTCTCCCTTACAGCGCACCCACAGCGGCGATTGCCGCTGGCCCGTATAATCTCATCTGCCTTTTGACCGATGGCACGGTACGCTCTTTTGGTCGCCTGTCCAGTGCCCAGCTGAGGACGGGCGACTGGGTGAGTATCGGCATTCCTCTATCCGAAAAAGACCTTAAATGAGCGGAATTCCCGGATAGGTCTGGACTTTTTGCCGGAAACGTGGTATATACTATCCCATATATAATACAGAGGGGGAATTTTTAACCGCTTATGGACAGTGACAGTTTTCTGATCCTAATTGCGATTATCTGCGTAATTCTATCCGGGTATTTTTCCGCGACCGAAACGGCCTTTTCTTCCATGAACGTCATCCGGATGAAGGCCTACGCCGATGACGGAAACCGCCGCGCCGCCCTGGCGCTCAAAATGGTGAATTCTTACGACAAGCTGCTCTCTACCATCCTGATCGGCAACAATATCGTCAATATTCTCATGGCGTCGCTGGCCACCGTGCTGTTTGTACGGCATTTCGGAGACGTGGGCGCCAGCCTGTCGACGCTGGTCACCACCGTGATCGTGCTGATTTTTGGCGAAATCTCTCCCAAAAGCCTGGCGAAAGAATCCCCGGAATCCTTTGCTATGTTCTCCGCCCCAATCCTGCACGTGCTGCTGGTGGTGCTGACACCCTTAAATTTCCTATTTGTGCAATGGAAAAAGCTGCTGTCGCGGCTATTCAAGTCCAAGCGGGATGATTCCATCACCGAACGGGAACTGCTCACCATGGTGGAGGAGGCGGCCCACGAAGGCGGTATCGACGAGCAGGAAAGCGAGCTGATCCGCAGCGCCATCGAGTTCAACGATGTGGAGGCAATCGATATTTTTACACCCCGCGTAGATGTGGTTGGGGTCCCCGAGGACGCCGACCGGAACACGGTCGCCCGCATTTTTACCGCTTCGGGGCATTCCCGGCTGCCGGTTTACCGCGAAACCATGGACAATATTGTGGGGCTCGTCCACCAACGCGACTTTTATCTGCTGCCGCCGGAGCAGGACGACATCCGCTCCATTGTCAAGCCCGCCCTGTTCATTACCAAATCCATGAAAATCGGCGACCTGCTGCGTATGCTGCAAAAAAACAAATCCCATATGGCCGTGATTTGCGACGAATTCGGCGGCACCATGGGCATTGTAACCATGGAGGACATCCTCGAGGAGCTGGTAGGAGACATCTGGGATGAACACGAGGTGGTGGTGCAGGACATCGTGCCCATTGATGAAACCACCTTTCGCGTCAAGGGCAGCGCCGATCTCGACGAATTCCTGGAATTTTTCCATCTGGCCAGGGACGTGGATGAGGAGGCGTCGACCGTCAACGGCTGGGCGCTGTCCCATCTGGGGGAAATTCCGGACCCGGGCGATCGGTTTACCGCCGATCACCTGTCCGTGACCGTGGAACAGGTGGATAACCAGAGAATACGCGATTTGCTTGTCACGGTTCAGCCGCCGGCCCCTAATCCAGATACACAAAAATAACGACTATAAAGGCCGCTCCCGAAAATACGGGAGCGGCCCTTTTCACATATTTTAATCCAGCCGGTCGGATAGGGCATGGATTTTTTGCCGGATCCACCGCCAACTGCGCTCGTACCACCCAAACACCCACATCACCATCCGTGTGGCCGGATACAGCAGTAGCAAAAACACGGCCAGCACCAGCCATCCCTGCAGGTCAAGGGGCGACAGAGAAAAGAACGATCCAAACGCAAACACCAGCACCGTCATAGAGACCGCCATCGCCCCCCAAATGATGCGCCGCTTCCAGTCGAACGGTTTGCAGACCTGGTAGAGTACCAACATGCCGTTGACCGACAGCACCAGCGCCGCGATGGTGGACAGGGAGGCAGTGGAAAAATCGAACGCATAGGCGAACGCTTCCACCCCAACGATGGCGAACAGCGCCGCCAGCCCGCCGGGAAACGCGTGACGCAGGACATTGGGCATAAACCGCCCTTTAACCAGGCTCTTGTTCGGCTCCAGCGCCAGGAAAAAGGAGGGGATGCCGATGGTGAAAGCACTGATCAGAGTGAGCTGCATGGGAACGACTGGATACGGGATGCTGACAAACACGGTAATAATGGCCAGCAAAAAAGAAAAGATGTTTTTGACAAGGAACAGAGAGGCCGCCCGCTCGATGTTATTGATGACGCGGCGGCCTTCCAGCACCACCTGCGGCATGGCGGAAAAGTCGGATTCCAGCAGTACCAGCTGCGCCGCCTGACAGGCGGCCTCGCTGCCCGAGGCCATCGCGATGCCGATGTCGGCGTCCTTGAGGGCCAGCACATCGTTGACGCCGTCGCCCGTCATGGCGACATGGTGGCCCGCCTTTTGCAGCGCTTTGACAAACGCACGCTTCTGGTTGGGCGTCACCCGCCCGAACACGGTGTATTCCTCCACCGCTTTTTCAATGGCCTCGTCGTCCTGGAGGGTCGACGCGTCCACATACCGCCCCGCGTCCGCGATGCCGGCGCGGAGCGCCACCTGCGACACCGTCATGGGGTTATCCCCGGAGATCACCTTGATGGCCACGCCCTGCTCCGCGAAATACCGGAAGGTCTCCGGCGTCAGCAGGTTGCGAACATTACTGTACCGGAAGCAAGAATGATTCAGATCCAGCCA
>URYP01000048.1 GCA_900552115.1 uncultured Oscillospiraceae bacterium
GGAGATGGGGCTCGCGGAAGAGGAACTGCCGCCGCTGGTGCGCCAGTGGCGCGAGGCCAACCCGCACCTCATCCGCCTCTGGGCGCAAGTGGAGAACGCCGCCATGACCGCCGTAAGGGAAAAGGCCCGCGTGCGCCTGGGCCGGCTCACTTTCCACTGCCGCTCGGGGATGCTGTTTATCACCCTGCCCTCGGGCAGGAAGCTCTGCTACGTCAAGCCCCGCATCCAGACAAACCGCTTCGGCTCGCCCAGCTCGCCGCTTTGGACCAGGTCCCGGGCTTTCTGGAAAAGCGGGCTGGTGCGCTGGTTGAACATGAGGCCAAACACCCGGCCCGATCGCCGGGCGGCCTCGTTCATCTCCTCCACCTGCGCGGTATAGACCCCTGCCGGCTTTTCGCTGAGGACGTGCAGCCCTTTTCTGAACGCCGCCGCGGCCACGACCGGATGCAGGTAATGGGGCGTGGCCACCAGCACCGCGTCCACGCCGCTGTCCAGCAGATCCTCATATTGCGAAAAAAAGGGGACGCCGGGCAAATGGTCCCGCGCCCAGTCCCGTTTCGCCTCGTCAATGTCGCATACCGCGGATAGTTCCAGCCCCTGGATATGTCCGGCCGCTATGCTATTCGCATGGGCGCTGCCCATATTGCCGACGCCGACGATGCCCAGTCTAACGCTCTCCATACGCGATTCTCCCATCCAGAGAATTCCTGCTTTTCAATATACCTCCAACCGCGGGCCCAAGTCAAGGGCAAAGCCGGAAAAAGGGCGGAAATTTTACGTCTTTCCGCCCCTTTTCTTATTCGCCCGCTTTCATGGATTCCACCATGTCGATCCTGCGCAGACGGGGCTTCATCGTCAGGTTGACGCCGAGTGAAAACAGCACCGTCAGCGCCGCCGCATAGATGTAGCTGGTCCACTTGATGTCGCGGATAAACATGACCATCTCCACCTCGGCCGTCTGCACCACGAAAGCATGCAGCGCAATGCCGAGGCACAGCCCCACCGCTGTGCCGATCAGCATCAGGATGGTCGTCTCCCGGAAAATATAGGAGGATACCTCCCGGTCGTAAAAGCCCAGCACTTTGATGGTGGCCAGTTCCTTCTGCCGCTCGGTAATGTTGATGTTGGTAAGATTATACAGCACCACAAACGCCAACAGTCCCGCGCAGATAATCAGCACCAGCACAATGTAATTGACACTGCCCAGCGTATCGTGCAGGCTGTCCCTCAGGGTATCCGTAAACTCCACCAAGGACACGTCGCCGGTTTTCAGCAGCCGGGTGGACAGACTGTCACGGTCCAGCCCCTCCGCGGCCGGTTTTGCCGCCAACACCGTAAATTCCGGCTGGGTATGGAAGGCTTTTTCATAGGCTGCCGGCGTCATATACACATAACTTTGCACATAGTGCTCGGTAATACCGCCGACCGTAACCGTGGCCGACCGGTTGTCGGTGTCCTTGAGCCGGAACGTATCGCCTACCGACAGCCCCAGCTGTTTAGCCAGCTTTTCAGTGACAAGCACGCCGTCTTCACCAAGCGACAGGGGAGCGTGGCCCTTCCGCTCCCGCAGGGTCACAAAATCCGCCAGCCGGCCGGTTTCCTGCGGCACACATAGATGCGCGGCTTTGGTCGTCTGTCCCGCCACCGCGTCCACCGACGGCTGCGCCAAGGGCAGGTAGCCGGTAATCGTATCCTTATCGTCCAAAATAGCGGCCAGGTCCTTGTTCTGGGTAACCGCACCAGCCTCCTTGACGCCGATCATCAGCGAATAGTTGTAGATCTCCCCGAACTGCCGATCCACAATTCCCGTGATCGAGCCGCTCATGCCGAAGCCGGTTACCAGCAGCGCCGTGCAGCCCGCCACGCCCAGCACGGTCATAAAGAAGCGCTTTTTATATCGGAAAATATTCCGGGCGGTGACCTTCTGGGTAAATTTAAAGCGTTTCCACAAAAACGGGATATACTCCATGAAAATGCGTTTGCCGGCCTTGGGAGCGCGGGGCAGCAGAAGCTGTGCGGCATTCTGCCGCAGGATGCCATAGCAGGCAGCAAACGTAGCGGCCATGATGCAGGCAAACAGGATGCCGAAGATAGCCCCCGCCATGTCGAAGTAGAACGAGGCGACCAGCGGCGGTTGGTCATACAAGATCTGATAGGCATTCCAGATGACCCGCGGGAACACCTGGAACCCAATCGCCATGCCGGCGATGCTCCCCAGCGACGTGGCCACCCCGGCGTAAAGCATATATTTTCCCATTATGGCCGCGTTGCCGTAGCCCAACGCCTTCAGCGTACCGATCTGGATGCGCTCCTCCTCCACCATGCGGGTCATGGTGGTCAGCGCTACCAGAGCGGCTACAAGGCAGAAGAATACGGGGAACACCACCGCGATGGCGGCCACTTTGTCGGCATTGGAACCGAAAGTGTTATAGGCCAAAATCCCGTTACGGTCAAGGACATACCATTCGGCGGGTTCGATAGCGGCGATATCCTTTTCCGCCTGGTCGATCTCCTTTTGTCCGTCGGCAAGCTTTTCCCGCGCCTCCCGCTCGCCGCGGGTATACTCCTGTTCGGCGTCCTCTATCTCCTGTTTGGCGTCCTCCAGCTCTTTTTCCGAGGCTTCCAGCGTTTCGCGGGAAGCGGCCAACTGCCGCTCCCCTTCTGCAAGGGCGGCTTTGGCCTGCTCTGTGGCGTCACTAAGCTGTTTCTGCCCCTCCTCAAGCTGAAGGCCGGCGGCCTCCAGCGCCGCTTTTTGCTCACCTAGCTGTTTCACGCCCGCGTCATACACCGCCTGCTGTGAATCCAGCTCCTGTTTTAGCGCAGCCGCCTGCTCCGTCATACCCGCCGCTTCCAGACTCGCAAGCTGCTCGCGCCCGGCGGCCAACTTTATCGCCGCCTCGTCCAACTGTTTTCGCGCCTGTTCCAGCTGCGTCTTTCCATTGATCCACGCGGCCCGCGCGTCTTCCAACTCCTCCTGCCTGGCTGCAAGCTGCGTATCGGCGTCGGCGCGCTGCTTTTCCAGTGCGGCCTCCCCGTCGGCCAATTGCTGCCGGCCCTGCGTAAGCGCCGTCTCCCCGTGTGCAATCTCCTGTTTGCCGTCGTCGATCTTACGGCGGGCGGCAGCCAATTCATCCTCCGCCTCTTTTTTGGCCTTTTCGTAGTCCCTCTTGGCCTCGTTCAGCTTGTCGGTGGCGTCCTCCACGATCTCGTCGGTACGCCGCTGCGCCTGTGTTTTCGCCAGGGTTTCCAGTCGGTCGGTCACCGGCGCAACCGTATCGTCGTATCCCTCCGTATAGGCGGTCTCCCCTTTGGCCCCCTTTACCTGTATCAGCAGGTCGGTGTAGGCCTCCATGGTAAAGCTCTCCGCCGGGATATAAGCAAATAGGCCGATAGACCCGTTGCCCACCGAGGTGTTTTCCCGGTCAACCGAAAAGAACCGGGCGCTCCGCACGATCCCCACCACGGTATACGCCGTTGAAGACAGGCTCTCGGACAAATCCTCCTCCCCCGGAAGCATCAGGGTTTCTCCAATTTTAATGTCGCGGCTGAGCCCAACAGGGATATCGATCACGCACTCATCCGTTTTTTCGGGCAGGCGCCCTTCCCGCAGCTCCAGCCGGTTCATTTTGCCGGGCAAGCTCATAAAACGGGTGGGGATCTCCGGATCGCGCGGCGCGCCCGCCAGCACATCCTTGCTGTAGGCCAGCTCCGCGCTGTCCACGCCCTGCGTCCCCTTGACCGCCCACAAATCGTCGTCGGTCAGGCCCAGCGTGGATACCACCCGGATATCCATCAAATCATATTCGTCGTAATACGCATCGGCGGACTGCCGCATATCCGGTGTGGCCGCCATCAGCCCGGAAAGAAACCCGGCGCCCAGGGCTACAATGGCAAAAATGGCCAGGAACCGGCTCATGCTGGAACCGACCGAACGCAAAACATGCTTATTATATATTTTACTCACGCGTTACCACTCGATTCTTTCCACCGGAATCGGATCCGGATTAATCATCGATTCCTGCACCCGTCCGTTTTTAATACGGATCACCCGGTCCGCCATGGCGGTGAGCGCCTGGTTATGGGTGATGACAATCACGGTTTTCCCGGTTTGCCGGCAGGTATCCTGCAACAGCTTCAAAATGGTTTTCCCGGTTTGATAATCCAGAGCGCCGGTGGGTTCGTCGCAGAGCAGCACCTGCGGATTTTTGGCGATGGCGCGGGCGATCGCCACCCGCTGCTGCTCTCCGCCGGACAGTTGGGCGGGGAAATTGCCCATACGGTGTTCCAGCCCCACCTCCCGCAGGGTCTCGCGGGCGTCCAGCGGCTCCTTGCAGATGGCGGACGCCAGCTCGACATTTTCCAGCGCCGTCAGATTCTGTACAAGATTATAAAACTGGAAGACAAACCCCACGTCATAGCGGCGGTATTCGGTCAATTGCCGGCGGTCGTAGCTGCTGATCTCTTTGCCGTCCAGAAGAATCGTTCCCTCGTCGCAGGTATCCATGCCGCCCAAGATGTTCAGGACAGTCGTCTTTCCCGCACCACTGGGGCCGACAATCACAGCGAACTCGCCTTTTTCAATGGAAAAGCTTACATGATCCGCCGCTACAATTTTCTGTTCGCCCATGGTGTAGTACTTGCAGACCTCTCGAAACTCTATAAAACTGCTCACAGTGTCTCTCCTTTTTGTCTGCCGCTCCGGATGCCCGGCCGTCGGACGGAATAATTAGGATTAGTATAGCATATTCCCGTATAAAATAGGATAGCGCCCGGAAAAATTTAAAAAATCTTTACGACTTATCACCGCGCAGCCGTATCCGGATTGTGAAAGCTGCCGGTTGTTTCTTTTTATGGAAACGTGGTATAATAGTCTCAAACCTATGGTTTGGAGCCAAATGTCTTTTGCTAAGCAAAAAACATTGGAAGAATGGTTGTCGCCGCGAGGCGGCTCCTACGCCGGGGCGCACCTCAATTCTTCTGGTCTCTGCAATATTTATGCTGTTTTGGTCTCAAACCTTTGGCTTGAGCCATTGAAAGAAAGGCGGTCGCCACCCATGCTGCTAGCTTTGGATATGGGAAACACCAACATTACCATCGGCGTTTTTGAAGGGAGCCGGCTCCTGCTGGAATCCCGCGTAGCTACCGATGATACGAAGATGGAAGATCAATATGCCGTGGAACTGATGGATATTCTGCGGCTGTATCATGTAGACGCGGCCAACGTGGATGGGGCAATTATCAGCTCGGTCGTACCACAGTTGGACCGCACCCTCCGGCACGCTGTCAAAAAGGTGACCGGGCAGACCCCGCTCATGGTAGGGCCCGGAACCAGGACCGGCCTCAACATCCGCATTGACAATCCCGCCCAACTCGGCCCCGATCTGCTGGTGGGCGCCATCGCCGCCATCGCCCAGTACGGCGCGCCCTGCATTATCTGGGACCTGGGCACAGCGACGACCGTGTCCGTGGTGGATGAAAAAGGGGATTTCCGGGGCGGCGCCATTATGCCGGGTGTGGCCACCTCCTTTGAATCCCTGACCAATCGCACCTCGCTGCTGCCCCGTATCCGGCTAGAAGCACCCGCTCACGTGATCGGCACCAATTCCAACGACTCCATGCAATCGGGCGCGGTGTTCGGCCTGGCCTCCATGGTCGACGGCATGTGCGACCGCATAGAAGAAGAACTGGGCGGCCCGGCGACGGTTATCGCCACCGGCGGGTTGGGCCGGGAGATTGTGCCGCACTGCCGCCATCGTATTGCCTATGACGACAAGCTGCTGCTTGAAGGGCTGCGGCTGGTATACGAAAAAAATCGTTGAGTTGAATTCAGCTATCCCATTCCCCGGTTGTTACCGCCCGCCAGGCAGCCTATCAGCGCCTGAGCGATCCGGCGGAAGGCAGCCGTGGAATGTTGATATATAAACATTCAGCGCTGTATCCGGTTACCGGAACAGCAGCAAGGAGGAATTTGTCATGACCAATGCCAAAAGCAAAAGCCGCCTGCAATGGATGACCATTGCCGCGCTGCTGACCGCCCTGATTTTCCTGTTCACCTTTACCGGTATCGGGTATATACCGGTCGGGCCGTTGACCCTGACCATCCTGACCCTGCCGGTGGCTGTGGGCGCCTGCCTGCTTGGACCCTGGGGCGGACTGTTCTTAGGGGCCATGTTTGGCCTGTCCAGCTTTCTCACCTGCTTTGGCATCGATGCCACCGGCACGCTGCTGCTGGGGGAAAACGCCTTTTTTACCTTTATCACCTGCATGGTTCCCCGGCTGCTCTGCGGTTTTCTGCCCGCCCTGCTGTTTCGGGCGCTGGACAAACGCGACCGCAGCCACATTTTTTCAGCCTCCCTGTCCTGCCTGGCTGTCGCCGTGCTGAACACGGTACTGTTTTTGTCCTGCATGTGGTTGTTTTTTTCGGATGTATGGACCGGTCAGGGCTTCCAGAACATCTGGCTGTTCTTTGTCGCGTGTGCCGGCGTTAATGCGCTGGTCGAAGCGGCGTCTAATCTGTTTATCGGCGGCGCCATCGTCAAAGCGCTGCTTGCGGTGCAAAAACGCATGACCGTATAAACAAATGCCATCTGCAAGGGGCCGGCTATAAGCCGGCCCCTTGTTTTGCCCGTTGTGTGGGACGCTTGGGTATCGGCGTTGCCATGGTCCGGATGCGCCGCCAGCCGGTTGCCCTGTGCGTATGTCGCTGCCGGATCCGCTTACATACGCCGTTTCTTAAATGAACACCCGCGCACACATCGTTGAATGTCAAATGATGCGTGCGCGGGTGTTTTTAATAAGGAATTCGTTAGCCCCGGGCTGTCAGCAGGGACAGGGTCTCCTGCCGGGTGCGGGGATCGGATTTCATCAGTCCCCGCAGCGCGGAGGTCTGTGTGCGGGCGCCGGCCGCGCGGGCACCCCGCATAGTCATGCACAGATGCTCGGCCTCAATGATGACCGCCAACCCCCGCGGGTGCAATTCGTCATTCAGAAAATCCGCGATCTGTGCGGTCAGCCGTTCCTGTAACTGGGGCCGCCGGGCAAAGCTGTTGACGATGCGCGCCAGCTTGGACAAGCCGATCACCTGGCCGTCCCGGGGAATATACGCGACATGCGCCACCCCGGTAAAAGGCAGCAGATGATGCTCGCACATGGAATAGAGCGGGATATCCCGCACCGTGACGATCTCATCGTCGCTTTGCTCGGTAAATATTTTAAGGTGCCGGCGGGGATCTTCCTCCAGCCCGGCAAAAATTTCGGCGTACATGTCTGCCACCCGACGGGGGGTTTCCTGCAGTCCTTCGCGGTCGGGATCCTCCCCGATGGCCAGCAGCAATTCGCGCACCGCCGCTTCAATTCTAGGTTTATCCATTGTTATGACCACCCTTTCGCTTTGGCCGGGACGTGTTGCCTTCCTTTACGCCTCCTGATGGAACCGCGCCAAAAACGCGCGGGTACGGTCGCTCTGCGGATTACCGATCACGTCGCGGGGGTCACCCTGCTCCACGATCACGCCGTCATCCATAAAGATCAGCCGATCGGATACGTCGCGGGCAAACGCCATTTCATGTGTGACCACCACCATGGTCATCTTTTCATCCGCCAGCTGCCGGATGACTTTGAGGATCTCACCGGTCAGCTCCGGGTCGAGGGCCGACGTGGGCTCGTCAAAAAAGAGTATGGCTGGGTGCATGGCCAGTGCCCGGGCGATGGCCACCCGCTGCTGCTGCCCACCCGACAGTTCACAGGGATACGCGGTTTCTTTATCCGCCAGCCCCACCTTTTGCAGAAGGCGACGGCCTTCCTTCAGGGCTTCCTCCCGGGATACGCCTCCCACTTTCATCGGCGCATCGGTCACATTTCTCAGCACCGAATAATGGGGAAACAAATTAAAGTTTTGGAACACCAGGCCGAAATAGCCGTGGATGCGCCTCAGCTCCTCTTTACCGGCATAGGTGGCGGGCTGCCCTTCCTCACTCCAGGCCGCCCGTTTATCCATGTAGGAAATGCAGCCGGTATCAATCGTCTCCAGCATGGTCGCACAGCGAAGCAGAGTAGACTTTCCGGAACCGGAAGGGCCGATAATGGCCACGACCTCTCCCTCATTAACCGACAGGGAGATGTCCCGCAGAACCGTATTGTCCCCAAACGCTTTTCCGATATGCGCCATATCCAGCAATACCACAGGTCATCCCTCCTCAGTGATAATAATTCAGCTTTTTCTCACATTTTTCCATAACGAAGGCCACCAGCATATTGAATACATAGTAAAACACGCCGGCTGCAAAATAAGGGACCATGGAGGCTTCGGCCGCGCCGATCATTTTGGCTTGTGTAAACAGCTCAATGGTACCGATGGCAAAGGCCAGCGACGTATCCTTGACCAGCGTAATCACCTCATTGGTGACGGGGGGAAGAATCCGTTTGACCACCTGCGGCAGAATAATCCGCAGGAACGTCTGGCCTTTCGTATAGCCGAGCACCCGGGCCGCCTCGTACTGCCCCACCGGCATGGATTCGATGCCCCCCCGGTAGATCTCGGCAAAATAGGCCGCATAGTTGAGGGAAAAGGCAATAATCGTGGCAATGAGCCGGTCGTTAAAGGGAATGCCAAACAAAAGCCCCGGCCCGAAAAACACCACCAGCAGCTGCAGCATCAGCGGCGTACCCCGCATAATGGAAATGTATACTTTGGTAATCGTACGGACCACCACGTTTTTAGACATCCGCCCGAACGCCACCAGCAGTCCCAGTGGCAAGGCGAACAGCAGGGTCAGCAAGAAGATGGAGAGTGTAATCAGCATGCCCTGCCCCAGCTCACGGAAGAGATAGCCCCAGTCCATATCGTCGATTCATCCTTTCGTACTATCCGGGATGGATTGCCGCCCGGCGGCGCGCACCCATTCGGCGCTGCCCGCAGGACATATGAAATCCCTGTCCGCCGGCATACCGCATGCCCCCGTCCCATCCCAACGGGACCGGCGCGAAACGGGTTGATAACAGTAAAAAACGGGCGGGTTACCCCGCCCGCTGTGGAAAGTATCGGTTTATTTGCCCAGGCAGACGCTGTCGGTCAGTTCCCACTTTTCCGCGATCTTGGCAAAGGTCCCGTCTTTCACCATGGCGTCCAACGATTCCTGTACCTTATCCCGCAGTTCGGTATTGCCTTTCTTGAAACCGACACCATACTTCTCGTATTCCAACACTTCGTCGAGGATGGTAAACTTATCCGCGCCCCGGCTTTCAATCTGGTATTTCGCCACGCCTACATCAATCGCAATCGCGTCGGCCGTGCCGCTTTCCAGATTCATAAACGCCGTATTGTATTCCGGCACCTGTGTCAGATCCTTAAACGAATCCTTCAGGGACTTATGGTTGTCGTTTTCCAGTGATTTCAGCGCCGAAGAATCGGCCTGCACCACAACGGTCTTATCTTTCAGTCCGGCAAAGTCCTTGATACCGGAGTCGGATTTGACCACAAACACCTGGCTGTTGTCCACATAAGGCTCGCTCCAGGTATATTTATCTTCCAATCCGTTGATGGTAAAGCCATTCCACAAGCAATCGACGTTGCCGTTGGTAATTTCAAAGTCTTTGTTGTCCCAGTTGATCGGCCGTTTTTCAAGCGTCCAGCCCTGCCGGTCGCAGACTTCCTGTGCGAGATCGAGGTCAAATCCAACGTATTCGCCGCTATTGTCCTTGTAACCATAGGGCGGGAAACTGGAGTCAAACCCCACCACCAACGTCTTTTCGTCCTTTGCACTACAGCCCGCCGCAAGGGGCAGCAGCATCAGCGCGGCCAGCGCCAGCGCCAGCATCTTTTTCATACCCGTTCCTCCTGATTATGTAATTGTATGTGTTATCTATGATACACTATCCTGATAATAAAGTAAAGTGAAAACCTGAAATTTACCGCCGTTCCCTGTTTTTTCACGCAATAACGCCCCCGATCGAAGACCGGGGGCGTTTGTTGTTCAAATTATTCCTCAGTGGACGGCTCCTCAGCCGGAGCTTCGGTTTCCGATTCCTCTGTGGGCTCATCCTCCAGCAAGGCACGGATAGACAAGCTGACACGCTTGTTCTCGAAATCCACTGCCGTGAGTTTCACGGTGACTTCCTGGCCGATCTTAAGCTCATCCTGCGGTTTTTCCACACGATGGTTCGCAATCTGGGAAATGTGGATCAGGCCATCGATGCCGGGCAGGATCTGCGCGAAAGCGCCAAACGTGGTCATACCCACCACTTTCGCGGTCAGTACGGAACCCACCGGATATTTCTCTTTGAGAATTTCCCACGGATTGTCTTCCGACTTGCGGTAACCGAGCGAAATTTTCTTTTTCTCGGTGTCGAGGTCACGGATATAGACATCCACCGTATCGCCCACATTGACAATTTCGGACGGATGCTTAATACGCGACCAGGACAGTTCGGAAATGTGGATCATGCCGTCCACGCCGCCGATGTCCACAAACGCCCCATAGGAGGTAAGGGATTTGACGGTGCCGGTGTAGCGCTGGCCGATCTCAGCCTGAGCCCAAAACGCCTCTTCCTGCTTTTTGCGCTCCTCGCGCGCCACGTTGCGGATCGAACCCACCGCGCGGTGACGGCTCTGGTTGACTTCAATGATCTGGAACCGCACCGGCTGCTTCAGCAGGGGGGTCAGATCTTCCATACGGTTGAGGCTGGCGTGAGACGCGGGGATAAACACCCGCACGCCGTTGGTTACGGCCAGCAGGCCGCCCTTGATGACATCGGTCACCACGCCGTCCAGAATCTCACCGCTTTCGGACGCGGCCACTACGGTGTCCCAGCCAATTTTGGCATCGACCCGTTTTTTGGACAGCATAATGGTGCCTTCCTGGTCATTGGTGCGCATAATGAGCAGCTCCAGCTCATCGCCCACTTTGACGAGTTCCTCAGGGTTGGCGTTCGGATCGGCGGACAGCTCATCCACCGGAATATATCCCGCCTGCTTGCGCCCGGCCACTTCCACCTGCACCTCGTTGGGGGCGATGGCTACCACGATGCCGCGCACACGCTCATCGGTGCTCAAACTCTGAAGAGAAGCTTCCAGCGCCTCCTCAAAACTCATTTCCTCAAAGGATTTCTGGGGCTGTGCCTCCGTGGTCTCCTGCTCGGGAGCCGCGGTTTCAACAGGCGCGACGGCCTCGTTTTCCTGGACTTCGTTGTTGTTGACAATTTCGGACATGGTTGAAAGAACCTCCTTTATAATATCGGCCGGGGTTGACGCTCCCGCAGTCACGCCGACGGTTCCTTTCCCCTGGAACCACCGGGAGGACAGCTCGTCCGCCGTCTCGATCAGGATCGTAGGACAGATGGCGGCACAGATATCCCGCAGCTTAGCGGTGTTGGAGCTTTGGCGCCCGCCGACAATCACCATACCATCGCTGTGCCGGGCCAATGCCACGGCTTCAGCCTGCCGCTGGGCAGTTGCATTACATATTGTATCAAAAACCAGCGGCTTTGTATAGATGTTTTTCGCAATTTCCGAACATTTTTCGTACACGGCGCGATTAAATGTGGTCTGCGAAACCATCAGTACGGGGGTATTTGGATTTATCTTACCACTTTTTATTAAATCCGTCAATTGTTCCGGGGAAGAAATCACATAGGATTTTCCCCGGCAGTGCCCACGGATGCCGATAACTTCCGGGTGTCCCTCGTCCCCGGCGATGATGACCGGGATATCGTCGCCGGCCACTTCCGCCACAATCCGATGTATTTTCGCCACAAAAGGGCAGGTGGCGTCGCACACCTCCACCGGCAGCGCCTGTGCCTGCACCCATACGGCGCGGGATACCCCGTGGGATCGGATCACCAGCGTGGAACCGGCCGGCGCCTCCTCCGGCGACGACACCGTCCGCACACCCCGCGCCCCGAGCTGCTCCACTACCTGCGGGTTATGGATGATCGGGCCCAGCGTCGCCACTGTCTTGCCGGCGTCCAGCAGCCGAGTCACCGTGTCTACCGCCCGGTTCACACCGAAACAGAAGCCCGCGGACTTAGCCAGTTTAATCGTCATAACGGGTTCCTCGCCTGGTCCTGTAGCTGTCCGATCCGTTCCATCAGCAGCCGGGAGGCATAACGCAGTTCCGGGTGTTCCGGATCCTGCAGATGCAGCTCCTCCGGGCTCATCAGCGGTCCAAACACGATTTTAGTACGCCGAAACGGCCGTACCCTCTGGTCTTTAGTCACCAGGCCGACCGGCAGAATGCTTGCCCCTGTCTGGGAGGCGATCAACGCCGCGCCCGATTTGGCGCGGCCCAGCTTGCCGTCCTTGGAACGGGTCCCCTCGGGAAAAATTCCCATCAGCTCCCCCTGTTCCACCAGGTCCTTGGCCGTATCGATGGCGCCGGAGTCTCCTTTTCCCCGCTGGACGCTGAAACCGCCGAACTGTTTACCCACCACCCAGCTCAGAAATTTGTTTTCAAACAGCTCCGCCTTGGCCATATAACGGATCGGCCGTTTTTGGGCCATCAGCAGATAAATGGGATCTATGTTGGAAATATGATTACAGCAAAGTATCACTCGAACCGCAGAACCGGCGGGCGGTATATTGTCTTTGCCAATCGCTTTGTAGGGAAAAACCAGGTGGAAAAGAGGGCGAAAAAAGTTCAGCAGTAACCGGTCCACTTTCATAAGGCTGCCTCCTGTCCAAGCCGATCCAAAACAATGGATTTGAGCTGAGCCACCGACTGTTCGAGCGTGTTTCCGGATGTATCCACCCATATGGCGTCCTCCGCCGCTTTCAGCGGGGCCGTTTCCCGGTGGGTGTCGGCGTAATCCCGTTTCTTCATGTCCTCCAACACCTCTTCATAGGTGATGTCGGCCTGCTTTTCCCGCAGTTCCGCATACCGGCGCGAGGCCCGGTCCTCGGCAGACGCGGTCAAAAACAGCTTTACCTGCGCCTGCGGCAATACCACCGTTCCGATATCCCGGCCGTCCATAATAACGTTGTGCGCGGCAGCGATATCCTGTTGCAGCGCAAACAGGAACCGCCGCACCGCCGGCAGCGCCGACACCTGCGACGCCGCCATGGAAACCTCCGGGGTGCGGATCCGCTCGCTGACATCTTCGCCGTCCGTATACACCCGCTGCAGACCGTCGACATGGCGCAGCTCCACCGATAGGTGCGGCAGCGCCTTCTCCACCGCCGCCCCGTCCGCCGGGTCGATTCCCCGCCGCAGCATACACAGCCCCACGGCACGGTAAAGCGCGCCTGTATCCACATAAATATACTGCAGCTCTCCCGCCAATATGCGGGCAATCGTGCTCTTTCCCGCGCCCGAAGGGCCGTCAATGGCCACAGCGATTGTTTTTTTCATAGCTGTCACGTCCTCGCTTTATACATGGTTTCCGGCTGCCACGCCGGTAGAAAAGGCGATTTGCAGATTGAATCCTCCGGTATACGCGTCCACATCCAGCACTTCCCCGGCAAAATACAGGCCGCTTACCCGTTTGGATTCCATCGTCTTCGCATTGATTTCCTTTACCGACACACCACCTGCCGTGACAATCGCCTCCTCTATGGGGCGAAAACCGGTAACGACAAATGAAAAATCTTCAAGCTGACGGCGCAGCTGATCCCGCTGCCCGCGTGTTATATCCCGGCATTTCTGTGAAGCGGGGATGCCGCAGCGCTCCACCATAACCGGTATCATTTTACGGGGCAGAAGCCCACCCAGCATGTTGTCCAAATCCTGATTGGCCCGTTCACTGAGGTCACGCAGCAGCCGGGCGTCCAGTTGTTCATCTGACAGTGCCGGTTTCAGGTGGATATGCGCCCGGTACCGTCCCGGCTCCATATCCCGCATATGTGCGCTAGCGCTGAGCACCAGCGGACCCGATAGGCCGAAGTGCGTAAACAGCAGCTCCCCCATGTCCCGGAAAACCGTTTTGCCCGCCGCGGTATCCTCCACCGCCAGCACGACGTTGCGCAGGGACAGGCCCTGCATACGGGGGCAGTCGGCACCCTCCGTAACCAGCGGCACCAGCGACGGCTGCAAAGGTGTAACGGTGTGACCCGCCTGCCGTGCCAGCTCGTAGCCATCCCCGGTCGATCCGGTCTGGGGATAGGAGCGACCCCCGGTGGCCACGATGACCGCATAGGCGTCCATCCGCGAACCGTCTTCCAGTTCCACGCCCGTGCATACGCCATCGTCCAGGCAAAGGCGGGTCACCCGTCCTTTACGGAAACGGCAGCCGCCGTCCCGGGCAAACCGCACCAGCGTATCCACCACGTCCACCGCTTTATCGGAGGCCGGGAACACCCGGTTCCCCCGCTCCACCTTGAGCCGCAGGCCCTGTCCCTCCAGGAAATCCTCCATGTCCTGCGGTGAAAACGCCGACAGGGCGCTGTAAAGGAAGCGCCCGTTGCCGGGCACCTGCGGAATAAAATCCTCCACCGGACAGTGGTTGGTGACATTGCACCGCCCCTTGCCGGTAATCATGACCTTGCGGGCCATGCGGTCGTTGCGCTCTATAATAGTCACATCATAGCCCCGGCGGGAGGCCATCCCCCCCGCCATCAGCCCGGCGGCTCCGCCGCCTGCCACGATAATCTGCATCGCCCTATCGCTCCGCTGAGGCGTCCGGCTGGTAGACCTGGTAGGTGTCCCACAGCTTCTCCAGCTCTTCCAACGAATCGCGGTTGGCTTCCATCCGTTTGAGGGATACCGCCACAATCAGCGCGTTAATGATGCTCAGAGGCGCCACCAGCGAATCGACGATGGTCGCCATGTCGCTGTGCGCCAACAGCAGATAATCCGCAAAATCCGCGATGGGCGATACGATGCTGTCGGTAATCGCCACCACTTTGGCCCCGCGGGCATGGGCAAAGTGCGCCGTCTTGACCGCTTTGCTGGAATAGCGCGGAAAGCTAAGGATAATCAGCGCATCCTGCTCCCCGATATGCATCATCTCCTCCAGGATTTCGGTTTCGCTGGAGGTATACACCAGATGGATGTCCGGCAGCAGCAGTTTCAGGTAATAGGCGGTAAAATTGGCCAGCGCGCGGCAGCTGCCCGCGCCGAAAATATAGACTTTACGTGCCCCCACAACCGCATCCACCGCATGGAGGAAACGATCCCGCGGCAGTTCCTCCAGCGTTTGCCGGACATTGGCGATATCATAGGACATGACGTTCGCCAGCACCTCTTCGTCCGTCATACGGGAACGGGTCACCTCGATCCGCTGCACCGTGGTCAGCTTGCTGCGGATCAGCTCCTGCATGACTTTTTGCAGCTGGGGATATCCGTCGAAGCCCAGTTCCGCGGCAAAGCGCACCACGGTGGATTCGCTGACGCCCACCGTCTGCCCCAGCCGGTAGGCGGTCATAAACGCCGCCTCGTCATAATGCTCTAATATGTAATGCGCAATGCGTTTCTGCCCTTTTGAAAAGGTGGAAAGCTGCCGCGTGATATGAACCAGCAAATTGGGCTTGCGCCCATCCAAATTTTCATGATTTTCCATGTGGTCCCATCCTATTCCTTTTCCGTATATATACGGGATATATACGGGCCGGGCGGCTGC
>URYP01000049.1 GCA_900552115.1 uncultured Oscillospiraceae bacterium
CCCGGCCTTTTGGCCGGGGGCTTTAACTTGTAAACGCTGGCGGAGTTACTTGACATCGCGGCGGCAGAAGCTGTCGCGCGCAATCCAAAGGAAACAAACCGTATAAACCAGCAGGATGGCTACCGAGAAAAGAAGCGTCATGGAATTGTCGACCAATCCAGATCCCAGGCCCATAGCCGCGCTCATATCGCCGAACATGCCCGACGGAGATACAAAATAGGAGCCAAGGCCGGTGTTGGTAAACAACAGGAATTTAGCGCCGGGGATAATGAAGTAACTCGACAGCATGGTAGCCAGTGTGGTGAAAAGGTTGCCGCCGTACAGCATCAGGATGGATACAGCCGTGGCAACCGCTGTTTTGCGGGTCACCGCCGAAAGCATCAGCGCCAGCGCGCCGAAGGCCAGTACCGGCAGCAGGAACAGCAGATACTTATAAAGAATTACCAGGATATATGGCAGCCGCACGATGCTGCCGAACAGGGTGGACATGTACATGCTGCCAATCCCATTGAAGCCGCCCAGAACACCGGAAAGCAGGAAGGACAACACAAACATGGCGCCGGTTGCAATCAGTGTAATTTCTAACAGGATAAGCACCTTGGACCAAAAAATACTGCGGCGTTTGTGGGGAGATATCAGCAGCAGCTTAATGGTGCCGTTACCAAACTCGGAGGAAATGATGCCGCCGGCCAAAACAATCAGGAAGATGGACAGCAGGCTGAAGGAGGATAACGAGGTTTCCATCAATCCATATAGGGACAGGCTTTCAACGGGGGCTGTGTCGGTTTTCAGCCGTTCGGTGGACAGGGCGACCCTATCCTCCAGTTTTTGCCGATCGGAACTGGTCAGCAGGGTCGAGTCGCCGTAATCACCCGTTAATTCGTTGCGCAGCAGCGCCAGCTTGTTGGATTTCAGGGACTCCAGCTCGGTCTGCTGCCAGCTTTTTTTCATGGAAGACGAATCGCCGTAATAATAGTTGCCTCCCACGCTTATCCGGCCGGTGCTGACCGGTTCCACGTTATAATCCAGATACATATTCAGTATATCGATCTGAACCTGTTTTTCTTCCGGGGTCTCAAACTCAGTGTGGCCGTTTTGCACCTCCTCGATCTGCAGACGGACGTATTCTTTCCAGTCGGAGGCGCCCATCAACCGTTTGTAAGAAGCGGCCATGTCAGCATACTTGTTCCATTCGGCGTTTTTGGTGAAATCGGTCACGCCCTGTTCGGTCAGCTGCTGTTCCGTGTCGTACAGGGTCTGCTGCACGGAGTAATAGGTGAGCACCAGGTCGCTTTTCCAGTTGTCGGGGGGAATACTGTTGTTAAGGAGATATTCGTATTTTTCCTTTTCTAACTGGAGTGTTTTATCCTGCGGGGCGTCTTTCTGCTGGTTGTGCAGGGACAGAATCATGTCCGCATAGTTGTCTTCCCAGCTATACCCGTCTGAGGATCCCATGTTTTTAACCATCCACAGTTCGCTGCCGCCCTGAATGAGCAGCATCAGCACGGCCAGGCCGACCACCACACCGGCAAGCACCCAGGTGGAAACCTTTTTGTATAGTTTCAGCCGTTCGTTTTTCAGCAAATTACGCAACGGTATTCCCTCCCCCTGTGATGGCGATGAAACTGTCTTCCAGCATATTTCCGACAGCCTGTAACCCATAAATCTGAATACCGTTTTCCATCAGCCGCTGATTGATAATCGGCAGTTCCTCTTCTTTGGCCGCCACCTCGATATACGTATCGGTCACAGATAGAACCCGGTCGCCGGCATGCGACCTCAGCAGGGCCGCCGCCTGCTCCAGCGGACGGACGGTGTAGCGGTAACGGGCCGAATCCTGATGGGTGAGTTCTTCGATGGTGTTGACCTGCAACAGCACGCCGTTATTGATGATACCGACCCGGTCGCACATCTGCTGCATCTCCTGCAGGATATGGCTGGAAACCAACACTGCCATGCCTTTTTCATGGGCAAGGAACCGGATGAGATCGCGGAATTCTTTAATTCCCGCCGGGTCCAGGCCGTTGGTGGGTTCGTCAAGAATCATGATTTTCGGCTGGTGCAGCAGGGCCTGCGCCACACCCAGCCGCTGTTTCATGCCCAGCGAATAGGTTTTGAATTTTTCGCGGATGCGCATCTGCATTCCCACCATGTTTATAGCTTCGTCGATCAGCGAGGGATCCGACCCGCTGGCGCGGGCCTGCAGCAGGAGATTGTCATATCCAGATAAATATTTGTACATATCGGGGTTTTCCACAATACCGCTAACCGGCGCCATGGCTGCTTCAAAGTCCGTTTCGATCGAGTGGCCGTCAATGGTAATGGAGCCGCTGTCCATGGACAGAAGCCCCAGAATCATTTTGATAGTGGTGGTTTTGCCGGCTCCGTTCGGGCCGAGAAAACCAAACACCTCGCCCTCCCGGACAGACAGGCTGACATCCTGCACGACCGGATGGGAGCCAAAGGTTTTACAAACGTGTTCCAGCGTTAATATATCGCCCATTTACTTCTCGCCTCCCGTTGCTTAATAATTATAGAACGCCAGTTGGCTGACCCGGTATATTTTCCAGGCGCCGTCTTCCAGCTTCATGGAGAAATTAAAATTGGTAACAGCCGTGCCAGATTGTGTCTTGCCTTCCGTTACCGTCCCGTTCGCCTGATAGACCGGCCAAACGCCGGTGGCCTCATATTCATGGGTGTAACTGACGGCGGCGGTGTCCTCGTCAATGCGGATCGAATCATCCTTGTCATCGTCTTTCAGGGATGTAAAAGACATTTCGTTGTCAGCCAAACCCACGACGGTGTTGACATAACTGGTAACCGCTTCGCTGAGATAGGCGGCGTCCTTGACGAAAAAAGGTTTCAGTTTTTCCCGTACCGCCTCTTCAAATGCTTTGCGGGGCGCTTCCTGCTTTAGTTCCGCGAGCTGGTCGGCGGACATCTGCGCATGTTGTGCAAGCAGGGCGTCCACACTTTCGCAAACGTCGCGTATGTCCCGTTTCTGTCCCATCAACATTATTTGGGTCACCGTGACATAGAGCACCACCACGATCAAAAGCGCCATCGAGACGACAAAGCCGCGGTTGCAGCGTTTCCAAAAGGATTTTTTCAAGTACCCTCACTCCTTCTTGTGTCAATGTGGGCCTAGTATACCACGGCCAATGTGAAAAATAAACCGATATAACGATTTTGTAATGCCGGCATCACAAAGTTGTAAGATTTGTGTTTTCGTTGCATTTTGCGGGCCAGGCGGATATAATAGCCTCAAGCCCATAGGCCTGCGGTAATGAACGGCGGCGCCTTTTGGCCTCTTTAATAAGTATCTTGTAATAGACATTAATAGACATGAAACCGACCGGCCACAAGGGGGAAACGGATAATGAACCGACGCAAATGGGCGGTGCTGGCCGCTGCCGTGAGTATAGGAGCCCTGTGCCTGTCCGGCTGCGCCCGCTGGCTGCTCCCCTCCCGCGGGGACACATCGCGGACGGGCCAGACGGAGGCGGCCGCCGCTCATTTTTCGAAAGAGAAATTTTGGTCCGGTGAAGCGACAGGGGATGCCGCCCTTATGAAGGATAAAGCCGAGACGATGACTAGTGAGGAACTGCTGGCTTACCAAAGCCCCTATCGTGAGCGGATGACCGATCAGTATAAACGGCAGCTTTCGCAGGAGCAGACGCTCATCTATCAGGCGATCCTGTACGCGTCCGACCAGGGATATCCCTATCTGGATTTTCCGGCTGAATGGGCACAGGAGCAGGAAAATCTCTGGGATATTTACAGCTATGTGGCGCTGGACTCGCCGCTGGTCGAAAGCAACGTGAGAGAATCAACCTGGACGGCGGAAAAGGGATCCATACAATTGGAAAACCCCGCTTTTTCCGAGGTGTTTTTAAACAAAAAACGACAGGCGGTGGAAAAGGCGGAGACGATCGTCGCTGTAATGCCGGACAGCCATCGTACTTCCCAGGAAAAAGCGCGGTATTTATACGATTATCTGACGGCCTATTGTGTCTATGAAGAATACGAGGATGCCGCATCCTGCCAGTCCTATCTTTACGACGCGCTGTGTGAAGGACGTAGCATTTGCGACGGCTTTTCCAACGCCCTGTCACTGCTGTACCAGTGCGCCGGCATCGAGAGCTTTGAAAAAATGCGGCTGGGAACGGCCGTGACCGCGCCGGAAAAAGACAGCTCCACGGATCGTATCGACCGGCGGCGGGGGCACGTGTGGGTGTCCGCCGAAATCGAGGGGGTCTATTACAATTTTGATCCCACCTTTGACATTGGCGAGGAAAATGTCTCCCGGGCGGCACTATCGCCCCTGTGGTTCATGTTTCCGGACGGAGATGAAGAACACAAGCCGGTATTTGGAGGAGGAGCCCTGCCAGCGTGTACAGCCGGGGAGGTCGGCGCCCTTGTGCGGGACATGACGGCCGGTAAAGCGGATACGGCCGATTCGCTGACCCCGCGCGTTATGGATATCCTGGAAGATAATTATTGGGCGGATCAGTCCTATGCCCGTATCTGGTTCGATACGGCCCCGGGCAAACCACTGGTCCGTGCCCTGATCGATGATGTCAGCGAGCGAATAGGGGAGAAGGACTGGCCGAACTGGATGCTGATCTATCGGCAGCAGGATCATTTGCTGGTGATCAGCATTTGTATGGTCTACGATGGGGTGGACGCGCCGGATTCCGTGATCCGTCACGCATCCGAGCAGCTGCGGCAATTTAATGCGGATGGCTTCGGATACGCGGTGGTTCAGTTTGATGTGGAGGATGGTGAAGCATCCGGCCGCGCCCTGCTGGACGATTTGCGGGATGCCGTAGAGGCAGCCGGTATCGACACCCCGGTGTATGGCGATTCGTTTGAAAGCAGCGACGGCGATTTCCGGTACTGGCAGTATTGGCTAAGAAAGCCTTTTCCAGCCGCCGGATAAATGAAAACCGCTTGACGGCCAGCCGTCAAGCGGTTTTTTTATGGAATATTTCCGGCCGTTAACCAGCGGCCTCTACCGGGAATGAGGTGATCTTTTTCGTAGCTCGTTGCAGAATCAGCAGCGCATCGTTGGCCGTCACGCCACCCTCACCATCCACGTTGGCGGCGAGCACCTGCCGATCCGTCAGCGTAATCTTATTGGTAGCCGCCTGAAGGGCCAACAGCGCGTCCGCGGCGGTTACCCCGTCTTTCCCATCGACATCCCCCCAGACGATGAGGGGGTTCAGAGCGTCGATAGCTGCCTGAAGAGCGGTTATCTGGGCATCCACAGCGGCTTGCGTCGCGTTGGTATCCTCCGCAACCTCCAGAGCGGCGATAATCGCCGCATTGAGCGCTTCCACGCTCTCCTCTGTGTAGAAACCGGACACGGCTTTTTGCTGGGCTTCGTCAATTAAATCATTCAGGGCGGTTATGTCCACCGGTTTGTTTACGAGGACACGATCCGCATTCTTCAAATCGTCTATCGCACCGGCAATATCCTCATCGGCAGCGTCCGGGTCGTTGTATACGGCCCATCCGGCGGTGAAGAGCGCCTTGTACGCCTTCACGCTCTCTGCGGTGTAGCCGGAAAGCTGTGCGTCATTTTTTTCGCTGTCCAGCAGAGTTTTCAATGCGGCTTTGTCCAAAACCGGCGGCACGTTGCCTTCCACAACCAAAAGGGTATCCTTAACGCTGATGGTTACGCCGACCTTCTGATCGTCCGCATTGCCTGAAATCGAATGCAGGTCATTGTACATGTAAATCTCCAGCTTGGCGAGCGAACCCTTTTCCATTACGGATTGCGGGACGGGAATCGACACCTCGAGATACTCGCCCACAGCCACGTTTTCCAACGGATTTCCGGCCTCTCCGCAGGACAGCTTATACTGGGAATCCAGGCGGCCGATGTCGACCTTGTTTTCATCGGCGGCGCTGCCGCCCCATAGAATCAACGATCCGTTCCGCACCGCCTTAATCCACTCTTCGGAGGGGGCGGTGATGGAACCCGGGAAGGTGGACGCATCTTTATTTATCCGCAGCTTAAACCGGATAAACAGCTTCCCGCCTTCATACGGGGTGAGGTCAACTGGGGATTCAAGCAAATTGGTAACACTCATATAATGACCGATAGAAGACGTTTGTTCCTGCGTGACAAGCGGCACTGTAGCCGACTCCACCTGTTTTATTTGCAAACCGTTGATAGCGGCGTTTAGTTCCTCGGTAGCTTTTATAACCGCCGCCGTGTCCGCGTCTATCCCAATAGCCTTGGCCGCCGCCAGCTTATCCTGCAGGACAGCCAGGGTTTCCTTGGTATACACACAGCCGTCATTCAACTTGGCCTGTGCATCGGCAATGGCTTTTTTCAGCGCCGCCTGCTCCGGCGTTTCCACCAGCCACTTGGCATACAAAATGGTGTCGCCGGATACGGTATCGGTTTCAAAATCCCATGCTTTCTCATAGGTGTCGCTGGTGTACCAGCCGGTGAAGATATAACCTTCCCGTTTCGGATCGGCCGGCCGGGATACCAGCCGGTTGCCGTCGGCGGCAATGTGCTGGCTGCCTACCCCGCTGCCTCCGTCGCCGTAATTGGTCCGGAAAGACACGGTATAAGCGTCAGGCGCCACCGGCGTCCACTTGGCATACAGGGTTTTATTGTCGTTTACGGTATCCGCGGCAAAGTCCCATTTTTGGGTCAGAGCCTGGTCCGCATACCAGCCCTCCAGCGTATAACCGGCACGGGTGGGAGATTCCGGCTGTTTGACGAGCTGGTCTTTGCCGATTGCAATGCCCTGGCCCGTGACCTTGCTGCCGCCGTTGCTGTCAAACAGGACATAGCCTGAGGCGGGGACGCCCAAAATAATATTGCAGAAGGCCATTGTATAGCCTTTGCTTTGCTCGCGCTTTCCGGTAACCTCGAACCGCAGCCGCAGCTTGCCCGGCTCGGAAATGGTCACATTGCCAAACGTCTCGGTTTTTACCCGTGCGGCGTCATCGATGGTAAATACCCCGTATTGGTCGGCCTCCCCGCCCAGGTACCGGTCTTCATCCGGCAGATAGAGCCGGAATTTTGCCCGGCCATCCTGCAAATAGGTCTGGGTGCTGACGCTGTAGGTGCCGGCCTTTTCCACGTCCACCTCAAATTCAATGTAATCGCCCACCTTGGCGGATAGCACGCGGTTATATTTGGTGCTGGGAGAGAGGGCCTTGCTGGTATCATAATAGCCGTACTCCAATGTGTCCGGTCCGGTGGTGGTAGCCAATTCTTCAATGGGATAGACAATAGCGTCCACATCCACCACGGGGGGCAGGTCTCCGCCGGAGGAACCGGTATACAATACCTGTCCGTCGCTGTTCAGCCGCTCGGCCAGCTTGCTGTAATTAACGCTTTGGGCGGTAACACCATCGTCAATGGCGATAGCGGCGGCGGTAGCCGCCGACTGCCCCAGCACCATAAACACCGGCTCCATGCGGATGGAGCCATAAGCCGCATGGGAAGCCGAGAGGCACACCGGCACCAGCAGATTGGTGCATTCGTTGGCTTTCGGGACGATGGAGCGGTAGCTGATGGAATAAGGGCTGGTTGCTGAGTAAAAATCGCCTTCTGCCCGCACCTGGCCGTTCTGGACAATATACTGGATATGGTGCGAGTCCATGCTATAGCTGCCCATACCCACAGAATCACTGACATAAACGGTGGAATTCGTTTTGCACACGTGTTCGGTCATTACAAATTCGCTGACCATGCGGCGGGCTTCCCGCACATAAATCTGGGTAGGCCAGTAATTGTTTTCAGTAAACTCATCATTGCACAGACCCCATTTGGAGGCCTCTTTCCGCATGGCTTCGGGAACCCGTTCGCTGTTTTGCAGCGCCCACAGCAGGCCCTTCTGATAATCCTCATGCGCTTTAATAATTTTTTCCCGCGTCGCGTAATCGCCTTCGGGATAATCGTAGTTCTGGCCAACAAAATCGGTGGAGATACCCGAATTGTTGTTGGAGTCCACCTTGACGCCACCGTTGGTAAAATCGATTGTGCCGTCGGGCTTAATCGTGGTGTTGGCAATCGTCCGCGTGGTTTTAAAAATTTTATCCAGCGTCTGCCCCTTTTCAATAGCGCGGAAGAGCAGTTCGTAGTTGGCCTCGTCGTAATTCTCCGGCTTTTCGGCGGCAACCCGTTTGCCCGGATCGGTGGTCAGGTTCCAGCGAAAGTTGTACGCCTGCACCTTGTCGTCGCCGTCGCCCTTTTCACCACCCGCGTCCGGATTGACGCCGGGCAGCAGGCCGCTGGAGGGGTCGCCGGGCACGACGTAGGGATCAATACCGATGGGAACGCCGTTGTGGCTGTTGTTGGCGGAGGTAATGCCGTTCAGCGTTTCGCCGTATACGGAGTTGCTTTCCCGGCCGATGGTATAGGTCACGTCGGCCTTGGCCATCAAATCGCCTTCATAGGTACAATCAAGGAACATTTTCGCTTTAAACGTTTTCCCGGATTCCATCGTGATGGAGGTGATAGCCGTACCGTCTTTCACCACCCCGCGGCTCAAGTTAAGCCGTTCGCCGAGAAAAACCGGGATTTTATATTCGTCCAGCCATTCCTCAAGAACCATGAGGGCAATTTTGGCTTCGAACTTGTAATTGACATTTCTGCCGTATTTTTTATCGATGCGCTGGTAAAATTCCTTAGCCAGCCCGCCGATTACGCCGCCGGAGCCGACGTCGGTATCGCCCAGTCCGCCGGTGGTCATGCCGCCGATCCGATAGGCGGTGGGTTCAATAACCGCTACGGTTTTCCCCATCTTGGCAGCCTGGATGGCCGCTATCGCACCAGACGCGTTGCCGCCGTAAACCACGATATCGTATTCATATACTGTGCTGCCGGTATCCGCCGGCTGGGCCGACTCCGCCCCCACGGAAATAGCCATTCCCGAGGTCATTACGGCCGCTGCAGAGATGCCGGCCAGAAGTTTTTTTAGCATAGTCATCCTCTCCTTTTATCCTATGCACAGGGTACTTTCGTTCGATGCGGTAAAAGCTGTACATAAGCTCTATATCTATTTTACAGTATATCTTTTAAAAATCTGGCCGATTGTCTTTAATAATAGGTCAATAGTTAACCTTTTGTGGCATTAGTAATAAAATTAAACCGGATGCGCCGTCGAAATGTAAAATGGTGACAATTTTTTACCAGTACTAACAGAGAATAAAAAGCAGAGGCGATGTCCCTTGCTGGGGATTATCACCTCTGCCTCATTATTCAACCGTATCCGGTTTATTCTTTTTCAGGGGGTTCATCCGGAACCGGCGCCGGCTTGCGGACAACCCGCACCCGCTCAATCCGCCGGTCCTCCACCTCCATCACCGTGAAGGTGAATTCCTCAAAGAGCACTTCCGGATTCTCGCCGTCCTTGGGAACACGCCCCAGTTCATCCAAAATAAAGCCGGCCAGCGTGTCGTAATCCCCTTCGGGAAGCCGGGTGTCCAGTAAATCCTCCAGTTCGTCCATGTCGATGGAGCCGTCTACCTCGAAAGAGTTTTCACCGGTTTGGAGCACTTCCTCTTCCTCGTGGTCGAATTCGTCCTGGATGTTGCCCACAATGGATTCCAACAGGTCCTCCATGGTAACGATGCCGGCCACGCCGCCGTATTCGTCCACTACAACCGCCATCTGGGTATGCTTTTCGGTCATTTCCGCGAACAATTCGCCGCATCGTTTGGTGCCGGGGACAAAATAGGCCTCCCGCATCAAATGGCGGATAGAAACGCCTTCGGGTACCAACTGGCCCACATAAGGCAATAAATCCTTAATATATAGAATACCGACGATATGATCGATATCATCCTCATACACCGGCAGACGGGAATATCCTTCATCCACGCCCATCTGCAGGGCTTCCCCGATGGAATCGGTGACTTCAAGCGCCGACAGGTCTGTGCGGGGGGTCATAATATCCTCCGCCGTGATGTCGTCAAACTCGAAGATGTTGTTGATCATTTCCTTCTGGCTGCCTTCAATCACGCCTTTTTCTTCGCCCACGTCCACCATCATGCGGATTTCCTCTTCGGTGACGTTTTCCTCATCCGCATGGGGATCCAGCCCGAACAGGCGGACCACCAGGTTGGTGGAAACCGACAGCAGCTTAACGAACGGCTTGGCAATCACGGCGATCACCCGCAGTACGCCCACCACGGCGAAAGAAATCGGCTCGGCTTTCTGCATGGCGATGCGCTTGGGAACCAGTTCGCCCAGCACAAGGGAAAAATAAGACATAACCAGCGTAATGACCACGGTGCTGACCGAATAGATCAGGTCGGCGTGCGCTGCCAGCGACGGAAACACCGATTGGAGCCAGGAGGACAGGGGGCTCGCCAGGGATTGTGCGGCGAATGCCGAGGTGAAGAACCCCGCCAGGGTGACGCCGATTTGGATGGTGGCCAGAAACCGGGAGGAGTCGGATGTCAGCGCCAGAACTTTCTGCGCTTTCTTATGCCCCTCTTCGGCCATTTTACGGATTTTGCTGTCGTTCAGCGTGATAATCGCGATCTCCGACGCGGCAAAAAAGGCGTTGACCAGTATCAGTACCAGCAACAAAATCAACTGCAAGCCCAAGTTGCCCGTAGGGGGAGGGTCTGCGTCCATCATGAGAACATATCGCCCCTTTCAAATGAAACATGTGTATGGTATATACGTTTCTTATAATATAAGATTTTTGTGAGGATGTCAACTGTTTGTTTCGCGGAGGAGACCCGCCGAAGCCGCATGGGGGGCGGGATTCCATGCCTCGAAACACCCGGGTGGGCAGATGCGGGGAGTTTCTGCTGGTTTTAGAGGCAAAAAAACGGGAGAAAGCGGCGGAAAAATCAAATTCATCCTTTACATGGACAAGCGAAAGTGATAATATAAATGGGAACGTCAAAAATGGCTTTACCCTATTTTGATTATCCTTAAAGGAGGAGCTTTTTCATGGCAAGACAGAAGAAAACCATGGATGGCAACAACGCCGCCGCGCATGTATCCTATGCGTTCACCGACGTCGCCGCCATCTACCCCATTACCCCGTCGTCCGTTATGGCGGAGGTGACCGACGTATGGTCGGCCGCCGGGCAGAAAAACCTGTTCGGCCGTCCGGTCAAGGTGGCGGAAATGCAGTCGGAGGGCGGCGCCGCGGGCGCGGTGCACGGGTCGCTCCAGGCCGGTGCGCTGACCACGACCTATACGGCGTCCCAGGGCCTGCTGCTGATGATTCCCAATATGTACAAGATCGCCGGCGAGCTGCTGCCCAACGTCATCCACGTGTCCGCCCGCGCACTCGCGTCGCATGCGCTGTCGATTTTCGGCGACCATTCCGACGTGTATGCCTGCCGGCAGACCGGCTATGCCATGCTCTGCTCGTCCAGTGTACAGGAGGTTATGGACCTGGGCGCGGTAGCGCACCTGTCCACCCTGAAGGGCCGGGTGCCGTTCCTGCATTTCTTCGACGGCTTCCGCACCTCCCACGAGATACAAAAAATTGAAGTGTGGGACAACGACGACCTGGCCGATATGGTCGATTGGGATGCCGTGGAGCGGTTCCGCAAAAACGCGTTGAACCCGGAGCATCCGGTGCAGCGCGGCACGGCGCAGAACCCCGATATCTTCTTCCAGGCTCGTGAGGCGTCCAACGGCTATTACGAAGCGATGCCCGCCATCGTCGAAGACTACATGAACAAAGTCAACGCGAAGATAGGCACCAACTATAAGCTGTTCAATTACTATGGTCCCCGCGACGCCAAGCGCGTCATCATCGCCATGGGCTCCGTGTGCGAAACCATCGAGGAGACGGTGGACCACATGAACGCCGCGGGCGACAAGGTCGGCCTGATCAAGGTGCGCCTGTATCGCCCCTTCTCGGCGAAACACCTGATCGCCGCGCTGCCCAAAACCGTGGAGAGCATTTCGGTGCTCGACCGCACCAAGGAGCCCGGCTCCCTGGGTGAACCGCTGTATCTGGATGTGTGCGCCGCTCTGAAGGATTCCAAATTCAGCGACGTACCGGTGTATACCGGCCGCTATGGCCTGGGTTCCAAGGACACCACCCCCGGCCAGATCATTTCCGTTTACCGCAACATGGAGGCGTCCCGCCCCAAGAAACAGTTCACCATCGGCATCGAAGACGATGTGACCAAGCTGTCTCTGAAGGTGAAGGAAAATCCCGATACCACCCCCAAGGGCACCCGCTCCTGCAAGTTCTGGGGCCTGGGTTCCGACGGTACGGTAGGCGCGAACAAAAACTCCATTAAAATCATCGGCGACCATACCGATATGTATGCGCAGGGCTATTTTGCCTATGACTCCAAAAAGTCAGGCGGCGTAACCATTTCCCACCTGCGCTTTGGCAAAAAGCCGATCAAGTCGACCTATTTTGTCAACAAGGCGGACTTCGTGGCCTGCCACAACCCGTCCTATGTCGACAAGTACGACATGGTCAGCGATATCAAACCCGGCGGCATCTTCCTGCTCAACTGCTCCTGGAACGCGGAGGAGCTGGACCGTCACCTGCCGGCGTCCATGAAGCGCTATATCGCTAAAAACGATATTAAATTCTACACCATCGACGCGACCCACCTGGCCGTGGGCCTGGGCCTGGGCAACCGCACCAACACCATTCTCCAGGCGGCGTTCTTCAAGCTGGCCAAGGTCATCCCGGTGGACGATGCGGTGGAATTCATGAAGCAGGCCGCGACCAAGTCCTATTCCAAAAAGGGCGAAGCCATCGTTAAGATGAACCACAACGCCATCGAGTGCGGCGTGAAAGAGGTCCAGAAGGTCAACGTGCCGAAAGAGTGGGCCAAGGCCGAGGATAACGCGGCCGAGGAAATGGCCATGACCGGCCGCCCCGAGATCCGCGATTACATCGACAACGTTCTGACGCCGGTCAACGGGCAGCAGGGCGACAAGCTGCCGGTTTCCACCTTTGTGGAGAACGCGGACGGCACCGTGCCGCTGGGCTCGGCCGCCTATGAAAAACGCGGCATCGCCGTGGATGTGCCCTGCTGGATTCCGGAAAACTGCATCCAGTGCAACTTCTGCGCCTATGTCTGCCCGCACGCGGTCATCCGCCCGGCCATCATGACCGAGGAGGAAGCGAAAAACGCGCCCGAGGGCATGAAGATGAAAAACGCCACCGGCCTGCCGGGCTATCAGTTCGGCATCACCGTGTCGACGCTCGATTGCACGGGCTGCGGCTCCTGCGCGACGGTCTGCCCGGGCATGAAGGGCGAAAAAGCGCTGGTTATGAAACCGCTGGATACCCAGCTGGAAGAACAGGAAAAATTCCTGTACAATTACAGCCTGCCGGTGAAACCGGAAGTAAACGAGAAATTCAAAAAGAGCACCGTCAAGGGCAGCCAGTTCCTGCAGCCCCTGCTGGAGTTCTCGGGCGCCTGCGCCGGCTGCGGCGAAACCCCGTATGCCCGCCTGGTAACCCAGTTGTTCGGCGACCGTATGTATATCGCTAACGCGACGGGCTGCTCCTCCATCTGGGGCGGTTCTTCCCCGTCGACCCCTTATACCGTTAATAAAGACGGCCATGGCCCGGCGTGGGCGAACTCCCTGTTCGAGGATAACGCCGAGTACGGCTACGGTATGTTCCTGGGCGTGACCGCCCGCCGGAACCGTTTGGCTGACCTGATGACCAAATTTGCCGAAGAGGCGAAGGACGAGGAGCTGAAAGCGGCGGCAGCCGAGTGGCTGGCTGGCAAGGATGACGCCGAAGCCTCCAAAGCGGCGGCGGCCAAGCTGGTGCCCGCTCTGGAGAGAGTGGCGGCCACCTGCACCTGCGACCTGAAGCCCCTGCTGGAAGAAGCGCTGAAATCGACCGATATGCTGGTGAAGAAATCCTTCTGGATGTTCGGCGGCGACGGTTGGGCCTATGATATCGGCTTCGGCGGCGTGGACCATGTGCTGGCCTCCGGCGAGGATGTCAACGTGCTGGTCTTTGATACCGAGGTGTATTCCAACACCGGCGGCCAGGCCTCCAAGGCGACCCCGACCGGCTCGGTGGCGCAGTTCGCGGCTGCCGGTAAGGTCACCAAGAAGAAAGACCTCGGCGCCATCGCCATGAGCTATGGCTACGTCTATGTGGCCCAGATCGCCATGGGCGCCGACATGAACCAGACCCTGAAAGCGATCCAGGAAGCCGAGTCCTATCCGGGCCCGTCCCTGATTATCGCCTACGCGCCCTGCATCAACCACGGTATCAAGGGCGGCATGGGCATCTCCCAGCAGGAGGAGAAAAAAGCGGTGGAGGCCGGTTACTGGCACACCTATCGCTACGATCCCCGCAAGGATGAGCCGTTTACCCTGGACAGCAAAGCGCCGACCGCGTCCTACCGCGACTTTATCATGGGCGAGGTGCGGTACAATTCGCTGACCCGCGCCTTCCCGGACCGGGCGGAGACTCTGTTCGCCAAGGCGGAGAAAAACGCGGCGGAGCGGTACGATCACCTGCTGCGGCTGGGCGAGCTGTACAACAAGAAATAAAGCCCGCTTATACTAAATGGAAACGGAGGACACACAGCGTGTGTCCTCCGTTTTGTATCGTTATGAGGGTACGGCATTTATAAAGGGATGTTTCCCCATTTTAACCGTTATTCATTTGTCTGCACAAAGGCATCGGCTGCCGCTATTTCCGGCGATGCCGTCAACAGCCCGGCGTGGGTAAACAATTCCCACGATTGCTCCTGCTGGGGGTCGCGCCGTATGGTTTGGAGCACGGCGACCTGACAGCGGCGAACAGGCAGCACCCGCAGATAATATACCCATTCGTCCACCTTCACAGTCATGGTGTAAAACGCATCCATCGGTTCCCGGTGCCCGCGGGGTAAAACCCCCGCCCAAATCAGTCCTTGCGTCAAACTTGTTTAGTGCAAGGACTGATTTTATCCCCCATTTAAGGTATGAGTCCTTTATTCCCCGTTTTCAATGATCTGGCGCACGCGGGCAAACTGTTCCTGTTTAAATTGTCGAAGTACCATATACTCATGTCCTTTCTTTATGAACCCAACACTTCATCACCTCACTTTTGTCTGGCATAATTACAATCTTGTGCCAGACAAAGTCAAGTGACAGATATTATCCACAATTAAAGGCGCTCAGGCCGCGTATAGGCTCAAATCCGTAGGATTTGAGCCATTGAAAGAATCCCCTCAGGAATTCTTTCTTTATTCTATCTTATCGATTCAAGTCTCTTAAATATATACTTATGCGCGCCTATGCGCTCAGGCCGCGCGGGCCCGTCCTTTCTTGCGTAAGAAAGGACGCAAAGACCGCTGGGGAAACCCACTCGAAAGGGTTTCCCCAGACCCTTTCCGAGAACGACCAA
>URYP01000050.1 GCA_900552115.1 uncultured Oscillospiraceae bacterium
TGGAGCCAAATGTCTTTTGCTAAGCAAAAAACATTGGAAGAATGGTTGTCGCCGCAAGGCGGCTCCTGCGCTGGAGCGCACCTCCATTCATCTGGTCTCTGCGAAATTTATGGTATAATAGGCATTGACCTAAAAGGCCAAAGCCGTTGGGTGAATTAGCGAATATTTTAAAGAATCCGGTTTGTCAGGAGGCGTTTCCATGTCCTTGCCGACAACGAACCGTCTGCATGTACGGCAGGTGGGGGATGTCGTTGCCTATACGTTCCCTCTGCTGGATGCCATCCCTTTTGTGCGGCATGGTTTTTCCACCCGCTTGGGCGGTGTCAGCCAGGGGATCTTCAGCAGTATGAACCTAAGCTTTACCCGCGGTGACGACGAGCGCGCCGTCCGGGAAAATTTCCGCCTGTTTTGCGAGGCGGTCGGTGTTTCTCCCGACCGGGTTGTTGTTTCCGCACAGGAGCATCATACCAATATCTATAATGCGACCGCTGCCGACTGCGGCCGCGGCGTGACGAGGGAGCGGGGCTATACCGATATCGACGGCCTGCTGACCGATGAGCCCGGCGTGGTGCTTTGTACGCAATATGCGGATTGCGTACCGCTGTTTTTTGCGGATCCGGTGCGGCGGGTGGTGGGCACATCCCATTCCGGCTGGAAGGGGACCGTGGCGCGTATCGGTGCGGTGACGGTGGAGCGGATGTGCAGGGATTACGGCTGCCGGCGGGAGGACATTATCGCGGCGGTCGGCCCTTCCATCGGGCCTTGCTGCTTTGAAGTGGATGAACCCGTGTATGAAGCGTTTCATACCATGGAAGAATGGGATGACGCGTGCGCGCGCGTGCGTCCGGGACGAAAATTCGATATAGACTTGTGGGAGATCAACCGCCGTATTCTGCTCAAGGCGGGGATCCGGGAGGAGCATTTGGACGTGACCGATTTGTGTACCAAATGCCATCCCGATGTGTTTTGGTCCCACCGGGTCACGGGAAAAGAAAGAGGAAGCCTGGCGGGCCTGATCGCCATGGCATCGGACGGGAAATGAGGGGAACGACCCATGCCGTATTCATTCGTGGATATGGGACTGTATTTTTTCTTGTACAGCGGCTTTGGCTGGCTGTTTGAGACGACATATTGCTCTTTACAGGCCATGGCCTTTGTCAACCGTGGCTTTTTAAACGGGCCGCTCTGTCCCATTTATGGGGTGGGGGCCCTGCTGATGTTTATTTTCCTCATTCCCCTGCAACGGAAAATCACCAACCCACTGGTGGCGCTGCCTACCATCTACGTTTCTGGGGCTGTACTGGCCACGGTCATTGAGTATGTGACGTCACTGGGGCTGGAATGGCTGTTTGACGCCCGCTGGTGGGACTATTCCGACTTTGCCTTCAACATCGAGGGTCGGGTGTGCTTGTTCGTGTCGCTGGTGTGGGGTGGCTTCGCGCTGCTGTTTGTCTATATCATACAGCCGCAGTTTGAAAAAATTGTGGCAAGAATCCACCACTATCCCCGGCTTCCGGTTCTTGTCCTGAGCGTGTGCAGCGGACTTTTTGCGATTGACCTGGTGGCGTCTACCCATATCGCCTCGGAGATTGGCAACAAGCTGGATCATTTCAGTACATCCTGGCGATTCTGGTAACCAAATAACAAACCCCCTCATAGGATAGAGTGAGATTATCCTATGGGGGGACTTTTTTATGAACATAGAAACCTTTGCGGTGATAGGCGGCGATCTCCGCTCAGCCTATCTGGCTGGCGAGTTGGCCGTGGATGGGTATAAAGTCATTACGACCGGCTTTGACAGCGCGGATCTGCCTCCCTGTGTAACCGGCTGTACCAATCCCATGCAGGCCATATCGCTCGCGGATTGTGTTATTTTACCCCTGCCGGTGACGGCGGAGGGAGGTACGCTTAACGCCCCGTTTTCGCGGGTGCGCATTTCGCTGGACCAGGTGCTCAACGCGGTAAAGCCAGCGCATTATCTACTTGGCGGGAACATATCCGATACGGTACGTAAGGAAGTGGAAGCACGGGGCCTGGCCATCGACGATTATTTTAAACGGGAGGAACTAGCCATTCAAAACGCCGTGCCTACGGCGGAAGGCGCAGTACAACTGGCTATGGAGGAGCTGCCCATTACCCTGAGCGGCGCCCATTGCCTGGTGACCGGTTATGGGCGTGTGGCACGCACATTGTCGCACCTGCTCGTGGCCATTGGCGCGCATGTGACTGTGGCGGTGCGCAAGTGCGCCGAGGCCGCCTGGGCGCAGGTAGAAGGCTGCGACACCGTGGATATCCACAAGCTGGCGTCGGTCGGCGATTTTGACGTGATATTTAACACGGTGCCGGCTATGCTGTTTAACCGGGACGTACTGGAGAGTATGAACCGGGAAACGCTGGTGATCGACCTGGCCTCCCGCCCCGGCGGAGTGGACTTTGCCGCTGCCGCGGACACACAGATCAAGACCATTTGGGCATTGTCCCTGCCGGGCCGTGTAGCGCCCAAAAGCGCCGGTCTGATTATCAAAAACACCATTCTGAATATGATTAAGGAGCGAGAGTTATGAATCAACTATCCGTTGGGCTGGCGGTAACCGGCTCCTTTTGTACCTTTGACCGCCTGCTGGGACAAATAGAGGGACTGCAGCAGCGGGGGATGGACATCACCCCCATTTTATCGTTTAATGCCGCGCAAATCGATACGCGGTTCGGCAAAGCGGCCGATTTCCAGCAGAAGCTGACCGAACTGACCGGGCACGCCCCGCTTTTAACCTTGACCGAAGTGGAACCGATCGGCCCCAAAAAGATGTTTGACGTCCTCATTGTCGCCCCCTGCACCGGCACCACGCTCGGGCGGCTGGCCAACAGCATCAGCGACACGCCGGTGACCACTTCGGGATTCACCATCGGCAAATTGTTGACCGTCAGGAACACATGCCGCAGCCGTTTGTTCATGCCGTACATGCCCACCGCCGCCGCGGTGCCGATTACTGTGGCCACAACGGCCGCGATGATGGCCACCGTCAGGGTGATCCGCAGGGATTTTAGAATCAGTTCGTTGTCAAACAAACTTTCGTACCACCGCAGGGTAAAGCCTTTCCACTCCACACGGCTTTTACCGTCATTAAAGGAAAAAACAATAAGCAGCACGATTGGCGCATATAAAAACAGGAAAATCAGGGCGTTATAAACGCGGGAGAGCACCTTCATATCAACGGTTCATCCTTTCGCAGAGACGTTTGAAAATAGACAAATGCCTATTTTTCAAATTGTCATCCCTCCCATATCTTCAGTGTCCTTGTCCACCAGGCGCATAACCGCCATACAGATCAGCATCAGCACCATCAGCACCATCGACAGGGCCGCGCCCACATTATAATTGTTGCCCGTACCCATGAACATCATCTCGATCACATCGCCGATCAGCATGTTTTTGCCGCCGCCCAACAATTTGGAGATGACAAAGGTACTCACCGCCGGCACAAACACCATGGTGATGCCGCTGACGATACCCGGTTTGGACAGGGGCAGGATCACCCGCCGGAACACCTGGAGCTGGTTCGCGCCCAGGTCCTGCGCCGCCTCCATGACGCGGGGATCCAGCTTGGTCATCACCGAATAGAGGGGCAGCACCATGAAGGGCAGGAAATCGTACACCATGCCGAGGACGACCGCGCCGTCGGTGTTGATCATATTGAGTTGCACCCCGAACAGCGACAGGAACTGATTGAGAAAGCCGCGATTTTCCAGAATGGACATCCATGCATAGGTACGCAGCAGAAAATTCATCCACATGGGCAGCATAATCAGCAGGATCATTGTCTGCTGTACCCGGTGGGCCTTGCGGGATATCCCGTAGGCGAGCGGATATCCCAGCAGCAGGCAGAGCGCCGTGGAGAGCGCGCCCAGCCCAATTGAGTGCAGGAAGGTATCCGCGTAATCGGCGATCTGCCGGATGTTGTTCAGCGTGAACGCGCCCTGCTCGTCGGTAAAAGCAAACCAGGCCACCAGGGCCAGCGGCACGATGGTGAACAGGATCATCCAGATTCCGAAGGGCGCTGCGGCGCTTTTCGACTTCATGATCCCGCCTCCTCGTCGTGTACCAGGTCGGCCTCCGGATCGGCCATCTCGTCGAATTCCTCAGAATAGGAACTGTAGTCGCCGAACATGCCCGAATAGGTGGATTTTTTCATAATATGGATATCTTCAGGATTGAGGACGATGCCGATCCGGCTGCCTTCCGGGTGGAAATCGGTGGTCTGGATCATCCATTTGAAGCCCTTAAAATCCACGATGGTCTCATAATGGACGCCTTTGAAGGTCACGCTGGTAATGGTGCCCCGCAGGTCGCCTTTTTCCGGTTCGACAATATCAATATCCTCCGGCCGGATTACCACGTCCACCGCTTCACCCGGTGCAAAGCCCGCGTCGAGGCAACGGAATTTACGGCCAAAAAACTCCACCAGGTAATCTTCGTGCATGATCCCGTCGAGAATATTGCTTTCCCCGATAAAATCCGCGACAAACGCGTTGAGAGGCTCGTTATAGATATCCTGGGGCGTGCCGATCTGCTGGATTTTGCCGCCGTCCATCACCACAACGGTATCCGACATGGAAAGGGCTTCCTCCTGGTCATGGGTGACGTAGATAAAGGTAATCCCCAGGCTTTTCTGGATGTTTTTCAGCTCCGCCTGCATGTCCTTGCGCAGCTTGAGGTCCAGCGCCGCGAGCGGTTCGTCGAGCAACAGCACCGACGGATGATTAGCCAGGGCCCGGGCAATGGCCACCCGCTGCTGCTGACCGCCCGACAGCGTGCCCACACTGCGTTTGTCAAACCCTTTCAGGTTGACCATTTCGAGCATTTCCTCCACCCGGCGGCGAATCTCCGACCCGCTTTTTTTCTGTACCCGCAGACCGAACGCCACGTTTTCATAAACATTCATGTGCGGGAACAGAGCGTACCGCTGGAAAATCGTATTGACCCGCCGTTTGTAGGCAGGAACATCATTGACCCGCGCGCCATTAAAAAAAACATCGCCGCTGTCCGGCGTGACAAAGCCGCCGATGATTCGCAGGGTCGTGGTCTTGCCGCAGCCCGAAGGCCCCAGCAGGGTCACAAACTCCCCGTCCGAAATCCGGAGATTTAAATCATCCAGCACCTTTTCGCCGTCAAACGATATGGCGATGTTCTCAAGAGATATAATCGTATCCTGTTGCATGTCATGCATCCCCCTTTGCGGTAATGGGTGTTCCGGCAAAACCGGAACCGCGGTATCCCCGGCAAGGCCCTCCGCAAAGGGTTTTTCACAGTTGTCCCGGTTTCCCGGTCAACTGCGGCATTGCCTCAATACCGTCTTTTTAACTAATAGATGCAGCGCCGCCGAGCCGGACAGTCAGTGTCCCCGCACGGAGGCTGGTTTTCGGTTGGTTTAGGCCGCCCTTCTTCTGAGTATCTGTGAACAGAGTTTGAACAGATAGCAAGTATCTATGATACTGACTGCCCCCTCCATTGTCAAGATATTTTCGCAAATTCTGCAAAACAAACGCGTTTTTTCCGTATAGCTCGCCTATATTCTTCCATTTTCACCCGTATGCTTCTTTTTCATCCAATTTTCAGCCGCAATTATCCGTTTCTCCGACCGGCCTTGGAGGCATTCATACCTGTTTTCTCCCTATCCGGACCACTCCCTGATATAACCGCAGAAATACCGGACGGACGGCGCGCAGCGCCAACCATACTTTGCCGTAAAACCGGCAGCCGCGGCCCGTGCAGTCATGGTAGGTGCCTTCGCGGTAGATTCCTTTGACCACAGCCAAGATCTGCTCCGGGCGTATGCCGGTTTCCAGGCGTGTCTGGGCATCCCCCAGCATGGTGTATTCCCCCGGCGCGGCGGCTGCCACCCGATGGAGGACGAACTGCCCGTTTCGCCGCCTGTATAAAGGAATGTCCCCTTTTTTTAAAGCAGCGGTATCGGCGCGGGTAAGCACAACCCTGTCTCGCCCTTCCCGAAGAAGCGGCAGCATGCTTGTCCCGGTGACGGGTATGGTAACGTCCACACCCTGCGCCATGCAATCGTTAAGCAGTGGCGCCAATTCCCTCCACTGCGTTACCACAACCCGTTCCTTCTCCATTATGTCCCAGTCCCCGCCTCTTTATATAATTAGGTATGGATATATTTTATCGCATTTTTTCCTTACCCGCAAGTATAAGCGCTACCTTTTTCACATACAGTAATCAAAAGTCAAAAAAAATTGAAATTCCATGGTTTTTCCCTTTACTTTTTCTGGAAATCGCAGTATACTATATAGCAGTATACTGACTATTAGTCATCGTTTTTGCAATACACTATTCACCGTTCAGGGAGGCGAACAGATTGGCACAACAAACTTTGCAGGCGGTCCGCGAAGCGGAGCAGCGCGCCGACGAGTATGAACAGGAAGCGCGCCGCCAGGCGGAATCGCTGACCGAACAGGCGAACCGCGACGCTGCCGCCGCTGTGGAGAACGCCTGCCGGCAGGCGCGAGAGCAATCCGGCGAGGCGCTGTCACAGGCGCGCCGCCAGGGAGACCTTTTGATGGAAGCGGCCAAAGAACAGGCCCGGCTGGACGAAGCGGCCCTGAACCGTCAGGCGGCGGACCGCTCCGATGAAACCGTGCGCCGAATTATCGAGTGCCTGCTGGTGTGACGCGCCGGACAGGCAACCAGGAAAGGAGGTCCGCCCATGGCTGTCTTACCCATGCGGCATTTGACCCTGTATGGACTGAAAAAAGACCGTAAGGCCATTCTGGAAATGCTCCAGCGGCGGGGCATGGTGGAAATTACCCCCTGCCCGGCGGACGACCGCTACCAGACGCCGGACGTTGCATCCCAGCGGGCCGTTTTTGATAAACGCATCCACACCATGGCGGGAGCGCTCGCCGTCCTGGAGCGTGAGGTTCCTTCCGCATCGTCGCCCTTTTCCTCACTGGAGGGGCGAAAACCGATGACGGTGGAAGACTACGAAACCTTTGTCCGGGAGCGGGACGAGGTGTTCCGGATTGCGGAACGGCTGCATACGCTGGACCGGAAAATCACGGAAAACCAGGCCGAAGTGCTCAAATGCCGCACCGGCCAGGAAGCGCTGGTCCCCTGGCGGGATTTGGACGTGCCTCTATCGACAGCCGGTACGGCCAGCACGGCGGCGTTGATCGGGTCCCTGCCGGGACTATACACAGCGGACCAGCTGCTGGCGGTCTTTGCGCAGCAGCTGCCGGATACCGACGTATCGCTGGAAATCCTGCGGGCCGCTCCCGAGCAGACCTGTCTATTCCTCCTCTGCCTAAATAAGGACGCGGACGCGGCGGCGGAATGCCTGGGCAGCTTGGGATTTGCCCGCCCGGCCGTGACCGGACGGCAGCCTGCGGCGGAGATGATACGCCAGTATGACGAGCGCATCGCCGCCTGCGAAAAGGAGATAGCCGAGGCCAAAAAAGAAATGGCAACCTGCGCCGGATTCCGGCACGCGCTGCAGTTTACCATTGACCATTATACGATGCGGTCGGAAAAATACGATATGATCGGCCGGCTTGTCCAATCGGGACGGCTGTTTATCCTCACCGGCTGGGTGCCGGAAAAAAACGCCGCCGGTCTGATGCAGGATATCGAGTCCGAATTTGACGCGGCGGTGGAAACCGAAGCCCCGCCGCAGGGTGAGGAACCGCCGGTGCTGCTGAAAAACGGCGGCTTCAGTTCCCCGGTGGAGTCGGTTGTGGAAAGCTACGGTCTGCCCGCCGGTCGGGAACGCGATCCCACCTCCATCATGTCGATTTTTTATTACTTCCTGTTCGGTATGATGCTCAGCGACGCCGCTTACGGCCTGATTATGGTGATCGCCACCACCCTGCTGATCCGGAAATTCCCCCGCATGGAACGCGGCATGCGGCAGTCGCTGCGGATGTTCCGCTACTGCGGTGTGTCCACCATCGCCTGGGGCGTACTGTTCGGCGGTTATTTCGGCGATGCGCCAGCGGTTATCGCCTCCACTTTCTTCGGGAGCGATTTTGCCATTCCTCCGCTCTGGTTCTCCCCGGTGGATGAACCCATGCGGATGCTGATGATCTCGTTTTTAATCGGTATCATTCATCTGTTCGTGGGGCTTGGCGTCAAATTCGTCACCGACTGCCGCACCGGACATGTCAAGGACGCCATTTATGACGTGGTGTTCTGGTACCTGCTGGTAGGCGGCGGCATCGTCTATCTGCTGACGGTTCCCACTTTCCTGGATATGGCGGGGCTTACCTTCCGGCTGCCGACTATCGTCGGCACCATTGCCGCCGTCTGTGCCGGGGTCGGCGCGGTGGGTATCATCCTCACCGCCGGACGGGATTCCCGCAGCCCGGTAAAACGGTTCCTGAAAGGGCTGTACGGGCTGTATAACGTCACTGGGTATCTCAGCGATATACTTTCCTATTCGCGTCTGCTCGCACTGGGATTGGCCACCGGCGTCATCGCCACGGTTTTTAACAAAATGGGCAGCATGATGGGGGGCGGCATCGGGGGAGCGATTTTATTTATCCTCGTATTCCTGATTGGCCACACCCTGAACATCGGCATCAATCTGCTGGGCGCGTATGTTCATACCAACCGCCTGCAGTTTGTAGAGTTTTTCGGCAAATTCTATGAAGGCGGGGGAAAAGCCTTCTCCCCCTTCTCCGCACATACCCGCTATTACAAATTCAAGGAGGACAAGTAATCATGGGAGTTGTATACGCGTTGATCGGAGCGGCGCTGGCCGCACTGCTGGCAGGGATCGGATCGTCCATCGGCGTCGGGCTGGCCGGCGAGGCCGCTACCGGCGTGGTCACGGAGGACCCCTCCAAATTCAGCAAGGTGCTCATTCTCCAGCTTCTCCCCGGCACACAGGGCATTTACGGCCTGCTGATCGGCTTTTTGACGTTGACCCAGGTCGGTATCCTGGGCGGCAGTTCCGATATCTCCGTGGCAAAAGGCCTGTTGTACCTGGCGGCTTGCCTGCCGATGGGCCTTGTGGGCCTGTGGTCGGCCATCCGTCAGGGACGCGTGGCCGTGTCCAGCATTCATCTGGTGGCGAAAAAGCCGGATCAGTTCGGTAAATCCATGCTGTTCCCCGCCATGGTGGAAACCTACGCTATCCTGGCGCTGCTGATCTCTATCCTGGCCGTGTTCGGCATCGGCGGACTGAACGTATAATCCCTTTACAGAAGGAGGAGCCGCCATGACCGGCCTTGATAACATTCTGTCTAAAATTGAAGAGGACGCCCGCGTCCGGGCCGAAGCCATGTTGCAGGAAGCCCGCCGGCAGGCGGAGGACATCCGCGCACAGGCGTTAGCGGACGCCGAAAAACAGGCGCGGGATATCACCGCCTTGGGTGAAAAGGACGCCGCGGACGCGCTTGCGCGCGCCCGTTCCGCGGCGGAGCTGTACAAGCGCCAGGCGGAGCTGATGGCCAAGCAGGCGCTCATCCGTGAAACGATCGACAAAGCCCGCCGACAGCTCCGGCAGATGCCGCCCGAAGACTATTTTTCGCTGCTCCAGGATCTGGCGGTCGCGCACGCGCTGCCGCAGGAAGGGCTCCTTATGCTGTCCCCGGAGGATCGCAAACGGGTGCCGGCCCTGTTCGAAGAGGGTCTCAACGCGGCGCTGCCCGATCCGGGCGCCAGGCTGACGCTGGCCGAGGAAACCCGTCCCATCGACGGCGGCGTGGTGCTGGTGTACGGCGGCATTGAGGAAAACTGTTCGTTTGAGGCGCTGTTCGACGCCAAAATGGATACGCTTCAGGATTTGGCACAGTCTTTATTGTTTTAGTCTGATCGAAAGGCAGGAAAGCCCATGAGCGAACAATCCTATACCTATGCGGTGTCCCGTATCCGAAGCCGGGAGCTGTCTCTGCTGGACGGGGCGTTTTACGAACGGCTGATAACGGCCCCCACCACGGAGGACTGCCTGCGCCAGTTGGAGGAACGCGGTTGGGGCTCCCTTTCACAGGAGCGGGAAAAGACCTGGCTCCTGCTCCAGGAACTGGTGGGGGATGCGTCCGATTGGAATGTGTTCCTGCTGCCCCAGGACTATCACAACCTGAAAGCGGCCATCAAACAGGTGTACACCCAATCCGACGGGGAGGCGATTTATATGCCTCAGGGCACCGTGGATCCGGGACTGATTCGGGACGCGGTGGGAAAGCAGGAATTTTCGCGTCTTCCTCAGGCCATGCGGGAACCGGCCCGGCAGGCGTTTGAAACGCTGCTCCATACCCGCGACGGACAGTTGTGTGATACCATCATCGACCGCGCCGCCCTGGATGCGCTGCGGCGGGCGGGAAACGCTTCGGGCAGCGATTTTATACGGCAGTACGCCGAATGGACGGTGGCGACGGCGGATATCAAAATCGCCTTGCGTGCCCATCGCACCCACAAACCGGACACCTTTTATGAACAGGCGCTGGCTCCCTGTCAGTCCCTTGATGTGGGACGCCTGGCCGATGCGGCCCGGCGCGGGGCGGATGCCCTGTGCGAGTATTTGGAACTGACCGATTACGCCGACGCGGCCGACGCCATCCGGCAGTCGGTGGCCGCGTTTGACCGCTGGTGCGCCCGCCGCATGGCGACGCTGGTGGAGCAGCAGCGTCACAATCCCTTTACCATCGCCCCGCTGGCCGCCTACTGGCTGGCTCGCGAACAGGAAATCCAGATTGTGCGTATGATCCTGTCCGGCAAATCCCACGATATGGAACCGGACGCCATCCGGGAAAAAGTGAGGGAGCTGTATGTATAAAATAGCGGTGCTGGGCGACCGGGACAGTATTTATGGCTTCGCCGCCCTGGGGCTGGATATCCACCCAGCCGAAAACCGGGAGGATGGGGCGCGGCTGCTCAAAAAACTGGCCGGCGGCGATTATGCCGTCATCTATATCACCGAGGCCATGGCCCAGGAGCTGGAAGCGGAGATCGACGCTTACCGCACCCGGCAGTGGCCGGCCATTATCCCGATTCCCGGCGTATCCGGCAATACCGGCATGGGGATCCGGGCCGTCAAAAAATCGGTGGAGCAGGCGGTCGGATCGGATATTATCTTTAACAATTAGCGCGGAATCCGTTTGTTATTCGGATTCCGGGGCCATATTTCCGCTGTCCCGTGTCAGCGGTTTTTACAGGAGGCAACTATGAGCAAGGGGACAATTGTCAAGGTGGCCGGCCCGCTGGTCATCGCCGAAGGAATGCGCGATGCCAATATGTTTGACGTGGTGCGCGTCAGCGAGCATCGCCTGATCGGGGAAATTATCGAAATGCACGGCGACCGCGCGTCTGTTCAGGTATACGAAGAAACCTCCGGGCTGGGGCCCGGCGAGCCGGTGGAATCAACCGACGCGCCGCTAAGCGTGGAGCTTGGTCCCGGACTGATCAGCAGCATTTTCGACGGTATCCAGCGTCCGCTGGAAGCCATTGTGCGGGCCGTGGGCAACAATTTGGAACGCGGTGTGGAGGTGCCCTCCCTGAACCGGGAGCAGAAATGGCACTTTGTCCCGACTGTGAAAGCGGGCGACACCGTGGTGTCGGGCGACATCCTGGGCACCGTGCAGGAAACCCCCATTGTCGAGCACCGCGTTATGGTGCCGGACGGCATGGGCGGCACGGTTGCCTCTGTCACGGAAGGCGACTTCACCATCACCGAAACCGTGGCTGTTATCCGTGACGACAAGGGCGGGGAGCATCCGCTCACCATGATGCAGAAATGGCCGGTGCGCGTCGGCCGGCCTTATAAGGAAAAGCTGCCGCCCGACCATCCGCTGGTCACCGGACAGAGGGTTATCGACACCCTGTTCCCCATTGCCAAAGGCGGCGTAGCGGCGGTGCCCGGTCCTTTCGGCAGCGGTAAAACCGTGGTGCAGCACCAGCTCGCCAAATGGGCCGAAACCGATATCGTGGTGTATATCGGCTGCGGCGAGCGGGGCAATGAAATGACGGACGTGCTTAATGAATTCCCGGAGCTGAAAGATCCCAAAACCGGTTATTCTCTGATGCAGCGCACGGTACTGATCGCCAACACCTCCGATATGCCGGTGGCGGCGCGGGAAGCCTCCATCTATACCGGCATCACCATCGCGGAATATTTCCGCGACATGGGCTATTCGGTGGCGCTGATGGCCGATTCCACCTCGCGCTGGGCGGAGGCCCTGCGCGAGATGTCGGGCCGACTGGAAGAGATGCCCGGCGAGGAGGGCTATCCTGCCTATCTGGGCAGCCGGCTGGCACAGTTCTATGAGCGGGCCGGCCGCGTAAGCACCCTGGGAAGCGATCCCCGTCAGGGCGCGCTGTCCGTCATCGGGGCCGTGTCCCCTCCCGGCGGCGATATTTCCGAGCCAGTGTCCCAGGCCACCCTGCGTATCGTTAAGGTGTTCTGGAGCCTTGACTCCTCCCTTGCCTACCGGCGGCATTTCCCGGCCATCAACTGGCTGACGAGCTATTCCCTGTATGCGGACAATATGGGCGCCTGGTTCGACGCCCAGGTGCCCGGCGGCGACTGGATGTCCCTGCGCGGGCGGATCATGCGGCTGCTGCAGGAGGAATCCGAACTGGACGAAATCGTCAAGCTGGTGGGTATGGACGCCCTGTCCCCCTCCGACCGCTTAAAGCTGGAAGCCGCCCGGTCCATCCGCGAGGATTTCCTGCACCAGGACGCGTTCCATGAGGTAGATACCTATACGCCCCTTGACAAGCAGTATGCCATGATGGAGCTGATTCTGCTGTATTATACCGAAGCGTCCGAGGCGCTTGGCCGCGTTTCAATCGACGACCTGGTGAAGCTTCCGGTACGGGAGCGGATCGGTCGCTTCAAATATACGCCCGACGACGATATCCGCTCTGAATACGACGCTATTTCCCGGCAGCTGTCGGAAGAAATCGACGCTCTCAAGCAGAAGGAGGAAGTCTGATGCCCAAGGAATACCGAACCATACAGGAAGTGGCCGGCCCTCTGATGCTGATCCGCGGCGTGGAAGGCGTCACCTACAACGAGCTGGGCGAAATCGAGCTGCAAAGTGGTGAGAAACGCCGCTGCAAGGTACTTGAAGTCAATGGCTCCAACGCTTTGGTGCAGCTTTTTGAAAATTCCACCGGTATTAACCTGGAAAACAGCAAGGTACGGTTTTTAGGTCGCAGCATGGAGCTGGGCGTGTCGGAAGATATGCTCAGCCGGGTGTTCGACGGCCTGGGCCGTCCCATCGACGGCGGCCCTGCTATCCTGCCCGAACAGCGGCGGGATATCAACGGCCTGCCCATTAACCCCGCGGCCCGCAACTATCCGCAGGAGTTTATCCAAACCGGCTTATCAGCCATCGACGGCCTAAACACGCTGGTGCGGGGACAGAAGCTGCCCATCTTCTCGGCCAGCGGCCTGCCTCATGCCAATCTGGCGGCGCAGATTGCCCGACAGGCCAAAGTGCGGGGCACCGACGAGCCCTTTGCGGTCGTGTTCGCCGCCATGGGTATCACTTTTGAGGAATCCAACTTCTTTATCGAGAGTTTTCGGGAAACCGGCGCCATCGACCGCACGGTGCTGTTTATCAACCTGGCCAACGATCCGGCGGTGGAGCGTATCGCTACCCCGCGTATGGCGCTGACCGCCGCCGAATACTTGGCCTTTGAGAAAAACATGCACGTGCTGGTCATCCTCACCGATATCACCAACTACGCCGACGCGCTGCGGGAGGTTTCCGCCGCCCGCAAGGAGGTGCCCGGCCGGCGCGGCTACCCCGGCTATATGTATACCGACCTTGCCTCCCTGTACGAGCGGGCCGGCCGGCAGAAAGGATGCTCCGGCAGCATCACCATGATCCCGATCCTCACCATGCCGGAGGACGATAAGACCCACCCCATCCCCGACCTGACCGGTTATATCACCGAGGGCCAGATCATCCTGAGCCGCGAGCTGTACCGCAAGGGCGTGACCCCGCCTATTGACGTGCTGCCCTCCCTATCCCGCCTAAAGGATAAAGGCATTGGTGCGGGTAAGACACGTGCCGACCACGCGAACACTATGAACCAGCTTTTTGCCGCCTACGCCCGCGGCAAGGAGGCCAAGGAGCTGATGGTCATTCTCGGCGAAGCCGCGCTGACCGACATCGACAAGCTCTACGCGCAGTTCGCGGATGCGTTTGAGGAGGAATATGTCTCGCAGGGCTATACCGTCAACCGGGATATTGAGGAGACGCTGGCCATAGGCTGGAAACTGCTCTCCATCCTGCCCCGCAGCGAGCTTAAACGTATCAAAGATGAATTCCTGGACGAATACTATGGAAAGCAGCAGGGGGTGTAACCCTTGGCAACCCAACAGATTAACCCGACCCGGATGGAACTGACCCGGTTAAAAAAGAAGCTGACCACCGCCGTGCGCGGGCACAAACTGCTTAAGGACAAACGGGATGAGCTGATGCGCCAGTTTCTCGATATGGTACGGGAAAACAAACGCCTGCGGGAAAAGGTGGAGGCCGATATCGAAGCCGCAAGCCAGAACTTTGTTATGGCCCGCGCCAGTATGACCGACGAGGCGCTGAATACCGCCCTGCTCGCGCCCACGCAGGAGGTGTTTCTCGAAACTGAAACCCGCAATGTAATGAGCGTGGACATCCCGGTGCTGCATGTCAAAACCCGCACCGCCAACCCTGAGGATATCTATTCCTATGGCTTCGCGTTCACCTCCGGCGACCTGGACGACGCGGTGAAGTCGCTGGCCGATATCCTTCCCGACCTGCTTAGGCTGGCGGAAATCGAAAAATCCCTGAGAAAAAGATTGATTTTTTCCCTTGCGGGTAGTATACTGTCTCTACATGGAGCAAAAGGGAAGTAAAGTGGAGCGAAAGGGAGGTGAGCGCCGTGATCGGGAAATATCCTGCGAAGCTGGACGAAAAGAGCCGTCTGTTCGTGCCGTCCAAGCTGAGGGCGGAACTGGGGGACACCTTTTTTGTCACCCTGGGCGTCAACTGCGGTCACCGCTGCCTCACCGTCTACACTGCCGAGGAATGGAAA
>URYP01000051.1 GCA_900552115.1 uncultured Oscillospiraceae bacterium
GGCCGGCGGGGCCGGCCCCGATCACCACAGGCGACAGGTGCGCCGCGGGCACCGCCGGCGTGGTGTAGATCAGCGGGGAGGCCAGCGACACGCGGGAATCGCGCAGCCGCTTTAGCCGCGCCGCTTCATCACCGGCGAGGGAGACTTCCAGCGTGGCCGTAAATACGATATGGGGCTTGCGGCGCGCGTCCACGCTCCGCCGGTAAAGCCGGCAGGCGCGCAGCTCCGCTGCCGGACAACGCAGAATCCGCGTCGCCTCCCGGCGCAGATCGGCGTCGGTATAGGATAAGGGGAGAGAGACCCCGGTAATGTGGATCATGGCGTTACTCCTGTGATGTGGCGGGCCGCGGCGGCAGCCGAGCTCCAGGCCCATTGCAGATTGTAGCCGCCGCAGTCGCCGTCGATGTCCAGCACCTCGCCGGCGGCGTACAGTCCCGGCACTAGCCGGGACTGTAGGGTGGCCGGGTCGAATTCGGCCGTGCGGATGCCGCCTGCCGTGACCTGCGCCCCGCCGAACCCCTGCGTCCCGGTCACGGGAATGGTCCAGCCTTTCAGCAGCGCGGCTACGGCGTTCACCTCGGCGGGGGTGAGCGATCCGACCGGCCGGGACAGGGATATGCCCGCGGCCCGCAGCAGGGTCTGACCCACCCGTTTATGCAGGAAGCCGGTGAGAAAATCGCCCGCTTCCCGCGCCGGCCATGCGAGCCGGGCAGTCAAAAGAGAGGACACGCGGTCGGCGGGGATATCCGGCAGCAGGTCGAGATGGGCGGTCATGGCCCCCTTTTTTTGCCGTTCCCAATCCCCAGCCAAGCGGGAAATGGCCATCACCGCCGGGCCGGACAGGCCGTATTCCGTAAACAGAACTTCTCCCTGCCGGGAGAGCGTTCCGCCGGCCCCGGACAGGGTCACGACCGCCTCTGCCCGGATGCCTTTAACCGCTTTAATATAGGTCGTGTCTGTGCGGAGCTGTACGATGGAGGGGAAAAGCGGCGTGCGGGTATGGCCGAGAGCGGCCAGCAGAGCGTACCCGTCGTTTCCTCCGCCCAGCGCCGGCGCGGCCGCGCCGCCGGCCGCCACCATCACTCGCCGCGCCGTAACAGAGCCGTCCGCCGTAGTGAGGATAAAGCCATTCTTTTGTGGTTTTATGGCGGTTACGGCGCGGCCGGTATGGAGGATAACGCCGTTTTCCGCACAGGCCATCCGCAGGCAGTCGAGTACGCTGCCCGCCTGCCGGCTGCGGGGATACACCCGCCCGTCCGGCTCGTCCACGCACTCCACCCCGATGGAGCGGAAAAACACGCGGGTATCCGCCCCGGTAAAGCTCGCCAGCGCGGTACGGGCAAAGGCGGGTTCCTGTCCATGATAATGGGACAGGGAGAGATCGCGGTTGGTGATGTTGCAGGTGCCATTGCCGGTGGAAATCAGCTTGCGGCCCGCCCGCGCGGCCTTTTCAAACACCGCCACCGGCTGCGCGCCTCCGCGGGCCAGCATCACGGCTCCGCACAAGCCGGCGGCCCCGCCGCCGATGACGGCGACATCCACGTGTTCCATAGGCGATCCTCCTTATAGCCATGAAATATCCGTCAGGGAGAAAGGGGAGCGGTTTTCCCTTTCGCTGTGTACCAGCATTATAGACGATTGAAAAAGGCTTGGCAAGGAAGACTTTGCCAAATGGACAGAAATGGAGTATACTAGTGCCAAAATCATTACCGGCAGCAGCCGGATGGAGGGATGCGGCATGTACAGCGAAACAAGCGCAACCTGGGCATGGGGGCCGTTTTGTAAGGCCGGGGAGGCCAACCCCTGTCTGACGCCCCAACCGGGCTCGGTGTTCCACTGCCCGATGCGGCAGGCGCCTGTTCACTGGGAGGAAAAGGATGTGTTCAATCCCGCGGCCGTTGTGCGGGAGGACAAGGTATACCTGCTTTACCGGGCGGAAGACACGGTCGGCACACACGCGGGCACCTCCCGCATCGGGCTGGCGGTGAGCGGGGACGGCCTGCATTTTGAAACTATGCCCGAACCAGTGCTGTACCCGGCCCCCGACGGGCGCGAGGACGAGGAATGGGACGGCGGCTGTGAGGATCCCCGGGTCTGTGAGCGGGAGGACGGTCTGTATGTGATGCTCTACACCGCTTATAACGGCCGACTGGCGCGGCTTTGCGCCGCGTCGTCCCGCGACCTGCTCACATGGGAGAAGCATGGGCCGGTGTTCCGGCAGGCGCACGACGGCCGCTTCGCGAATTTGTACTGCAAATCCGGGTCGGTGGTGTGCGCGTTTGAGGGCGACCGGTGCGTTGCCCAAAAAATCGACGGCCGCTACTGGATGTACTGGGGAGAGGGGCATATTTACGCCGCGGTGTCGGACGACCTGCTGGTATGGGAGCCGGTGGAATTCCGTCCCGACGGTGCGGCGGAGACAGCGCTCTATCCGGTTATGGGCCCCCGCCGGGGACGATATGACGAGATGCTCTGCGAACCGGGTCCGCCCGCCATCCTTACAGATGACGGCATTTTGCTGCTTTACAACGGTAAGGGAGCGAATCCTCGGCGCCTGGGGGGACACGACACCATGTACCAGCCGGGGCAGGCGCTGCTGGACAGGGACAATCCCACACAGGTGCTGGCCCGCACGTCACAGCCGTTCCTGTCGCCGTCCGAGCCCTTTGAGCTGGCGGGTCAGGTGATGCCCACCTGCTTTATCGAGGGCCTGGTGCGGTTCAAAGGCCAGTATTTTCTGTATTATGGCACAGCGGATTCCCGCGTGGCCGTGGCCTGCTGCCCCGTTTAATCATGCCTTTTCGACTGAAAATTCTTTACAGAGCGGTTTGTTAAGCGGTATACTGGATAAAATATCCGAAAGCAATCAAAGGGGGAAGACTCTTGATTTGGCACAGTGAACAGGTTAGGGCCGTGCTGGACAAGCTGGAAACCAATCCGGGGACCGGTCTTACGGAGGAAAAAGCGCAGGCCAAGCTTCAGAAATACGGTAAGAACAAGCTGGAAGAAAAACCGCCGCGTACCCTGCTGCAGCGGTTCGGCGACCAGCTGAAAAACGGTATGGTCATCATCCTGCTGATCGCGGCGGCGATTTCGCTGGGCATGAGCGTATACCATGCTGTGAACGGCGAGGAGGCGGACTGGATTGAGCCGGCGGTGATTGTGCTGATCGTTCTGGTCAACGGCGTGCTGGGCGTTTTGCAGGAGAGCAAGGCGGAAAAGGCCCTGGACGCGCTGAAGAGCCTGTCGTCCCCGGCGGCGAGGGTCTGGCGGGACGGCGTGCTGAACACACGGCCCTCGACGGAGCTGGTGCCGGGAGACATCGTGGAGATGGAGGCCGGGGACATGGTGCCCGCCGACTGCCGGCTCCTTGAAACGGCATCTCTGCGCTGTGACGAATCGGCGCTGACCGGGGAATCGGTGCCGGCGGAAAAGGACGAAGACGCCGAGGTGCTGGACATGGCCCCGCTGGGCGACCGGCTGAATATGGCCTATGCGGGATGTGCGGTGGCGTACGGCCACGCCCGCGCGGTGGTGGTGGAAACCGGCATGTTTACCGAAATGGGCAAAATTGCCGGTATGCTCGACCGGGAGGAAGCCGGCACCACGCCGCTTCAGAGGCGGCTGGAGCAGCTCGGGAAATATCTCGGCTTCCTGGCGCTGGGGATCTGTGCGATCATTTTTGTGGTGGGACTGCTGGATAACCTGGGCTGGATGGAGATGCTGATGACCTCCATCTCCCTGGCGGTGGCCGCCATACCGGAGGGACTGCCCGCTATTGTCACCATCGTGTTGGCGCTGGGCGTGCAGCGGATGGTGAAAAAACACGCGATCATCCGCCGCCTGCCGGCGGTGGAAACGCTGGGCAGCGCATCCGTGATCTGCTCGGACAAGACCGGCACACTGACGCAGAACCGCATGACCCTGAAGATGGCATATGCCGACGGCCGGCTGGAGGAACTGGGGGAATCCCCGTCCGAGGCCATGATGTCCGTCATCCGTATGGGCGCCCTTTGTACAGACAGCTCCGTACAGGAGGTGGACGGCAACATCCGGGCCGTGGGCGATCCCACTGAAACGGCGATTCTGGTTTATGCGCTGGAGCAGGGACTCAGCAAGGACATGCTGCTGGCGGAAAACCCCCGCCTTATGGAGCTGCCGTTTGATTCTGACCGCAAGCTGATGTCCAGCGTCCACCTCGTGAATGGGCGCAAGCTGGTGGTGGTCAAGGGCGCTCCCGAAATCTTGTGTGGGCGGTGTTCCTCCGGGTATGATGCCGGCGTGGAGAAAGCCTATGAGGAAATGGGCCGCGACGCCCTGCGGGTGCTGGCCGTAGCCTACAAATATATCGAAGAAGTGCCGGTGGACTGCCGGCCGGAGGATCTGGAAAACGACCTGACGTTTGCGGGCCTGGTGGGGATGATTGATCCGCCGCGGCCGGAGGCGGTGCGGGCCATCCGCGATTGTCGCAGCGCGGGTATCCAGACGGTGATGATCACCGGCGACCATGTCCGCACGGCGTCGGCCATCGCGCGGCAGCTCGGCATCCTGCATGACGACAGCGAGGCCATCACCGGCGAAGAGCTGGCGAAGCTGTCTGACGAGGAGCTGTTCGACAACATTAAGCATTACCGGGTATACGCCCGGGTGACGCCCGCGGACAAGCTGCGGATCATCAAAGCCTGGCAGAAAGCCGGGCAGGTAGTGGCTATGACCGGCGACGGCGTCAACGATGCGCCGGCCCTGAAAGCCGCCGACATCGGCTGCGCCATGGGCGTAACCGGCACGGACGTGGCTAAGGGTGCGGCGGATATGATTCTGACCGACGACAACTTCGCCACCATCGTGACCGCGGTACGCGAAGGACGCGGTATTTACGACAATATCCGCAAGGGTGTGCATTTCCTGCTGTCCTGTAATCTGGGCGAGATCATGGCGGTATTCATCGCCATGCTGATCTGGCGGGAATCGCCCCTGTCCCCGGTGCAGCTTCTGTGGATCAATTTGGTGACCGACAGCTTGCCGGCGCTGGCGCTGGGGATGGAACCGGCGGAAAAGGATATTATGACACAGGCGCCGCGAGGCAAAAAGGAGAGCTTTTTTGCCCACGGAATGGGATTAGAAGTCGTGCTGCAGGGCCTGCTGATCGGTGTGCTGACGCTGATCGGGTACCAGCTCAGCGGGGCGACCATGGCTTTTGCTACTTTGGCCTTTTCGCAGCTTGTGCATGCTTTCAACGCGCGGTCGTCCCATTCCATGCTGCGGATTGGGCTGCACAGCAACTGGTATATGGTGGGGGCCACGATCGTGTCGGCCCTGCTGATGGTGGCGGTTATCGTCATCCCCGGCCTCAACCCCATATTCGGCGTCGAGGCGCTGACCGGCGGACAGTGGGGACAGGTGGTTCTGCTGGCGCTTGTTATGTGGGTGGTTGTGGAAATTAAAAAACTGGTATTGGCGCTGGTGCGCCGGAATCGCCGCTGACGGTGGCGGCAAGGATGTTTAAAATGGGGAGGGACACGATATGGTGGCCCATGTAAAAAGTATGGGACTACTGGGCATCGACGGATTTATGGTCGATGTGGAAGCGGATTTGTCCGGGGGCCTGCCCGGATTCGATGTGGTGGGGCTTCCCGGCGCGGCGGTGCGCGAATCGCGCGACCGGGTGCGTGCCGCGCTGAAAAATAATGGCTATACCTACCCGATCAGCCGGGTGACAATCAATCTGGCCCCGGCGGATATCCGTAAGGAAGGGCCGATTTATGACCTGCCGCTGCTGCTGGCGCTGCTGAAAGCCAGCGGGCAGTTGAGCGCCCCCCTGAAACGGCAGGCCTTTGTGGGGGAACTGTCCCTGGGCGGAGAGCTGCGGCCGGTGCGGGGCGTACTGCCTATGGTGGTGGCCGCGCGGGATGCCGGCATGAAAGAGGTATTTGTCCCGACAGCCAACGCCGCCGAAGGGGCTGTGGTGGACGGCATCTCCGTCTACCCGGTCGATACGGTGGTGTCCCTGGTGGCTCATCTCGAAGGGCGCTTTCCCCTGCCGGTGGCGGTGACGCTTCCGGCAGACGCTGCCGCCCGGGACGGGATTCTGGATTTTGCCGACGTGATGGGGCAGGAAACCGCCCGCCGCGCGCTGGAGGTGGCGGCGGCGGGATCGCACAACGTGCTACTGATCGGCCCGCCGGGATCGGGGAAAAGCATGCTGGCGAAGCGGCTGCCTACGATTTTACCGGATATGACCGCAGCCGAAGCGTTGGAGGCGACCAAAATCCATTCGGTGGCCGGCACTTTGCCCGCCGGACGGGGTCTGCTGGCGGCACGACCTTTCCGGTCGCCGCATCACAATATTTCTACGGCGGGGCTGACCGGCGGCGGGGCGGTGCCCAAGCCGGGCGAGGTATCGCTGGCGCATAACGGGGTCTTATTTCTGGATGAATTCCCGGAATTTTCACGCGCGGCGATGGAAAGCCTCCGCCAACCGCTGGAGGACGGACAAATCACGGTGTCCCGTGTCAACAGCTCGCTGACGTATCCCTGCCGCTGTATGCTGGTGGCGGCGATGAATCCCTGCCCCTGTGGATATTTTGGGCACCCGGAACGGTCGTGCACCTGTACGCCGACCGCGGCCAAACAGTATCTGGCCCGCATTTCCGGGCCGTTGCTCGATCGCATCGACCTGCACATCGAAGTGCCGCCGGTCAAGTTTGAAGAGCTGTCCGCGCACCAGAAAGGCGAATCTTCGGCGGCGATGCGGGCGCGGGTCAACGCAGCCCGCCGCATCCAAAAGGATCGCTTTGCCGGTACGGATGTCAGCAGCAATGCAGACATCCCGGCGGGGCGGCTGAAAGAGCTTTGCCCGCTTACGGAGGCCGCCGCCCGCTTGATGAAACAGGCATTTGAACGCATGGGGCTGTCGGCCCGTGCCTGGGACCGGCTGATGAAGGTATCCCGTACCATCGCCGATATGGAAGGCGCGGAGGTTATTGACGCGCCTCATGTGGCGGAGGCGGTGCAGTACCGCGGATTGGATCGCAAATACTGGAACGAACGATAAGGATACGGACGCAGATGTGTGAGCAGGGGCCCGCGCTTGTCCGGCGGTTCGTCAAAACAGGACACCATTCCCAATTATAACCGGCAATAGGAGCAGAACCGGAGACGTGTGACATGGATATGGATAAATGCGGAGTAACCGCTTAACCTATAAGGCGGAGAAAGATGCGTTTTTACACAGTTCGGCGCGCTGGATGAGGAAACGTATACGGCGGGAGCCATCGATAAAACGCATAGAGCATTGATGGGACTGGCTAGTTCCATTGTGACCCGCTGCGATGAATGTGTGTCAACCATATCGAAGCTGCTTACATGCGGGCGCAAGCCGGCAGGAAGTTTTTGAAGCGATCAAAATCGGGAGGTTCGGCGGCTCGGGCACCTACCCGCCGGCCCGGCTGGCCCGCCGGATGCCGAAGGACACATAGCCGTAATCCCTTTTTCACGCAAATTAGAGCCGATAGCCCAAAAGCGGACACCCGGCGGCGGGTGGTCCGGCGAGTTTGTGCGCCCCAAATGGCGGCAAAGCTTTAAAAATGAGCCGACAGGCGCATAAACGCTTTAAATCCGCTTACATTAGTAAGAGGTATTGATTATGAAACGGGGGAATGCCCGCATGCAATCCAGACGCCGGCGGCAGGCCGGCATTTTGCTGCCGATCAGCAGCTTGCCCTCTCCATATGGCATCGGGTCCCTGGGAGCGGCGGCGTATGCGTTTCTCGACCGGCTGGAACAGGCCGGGCAATCCTGCTGGCAGGTGCTGCCGCTGGGGCCAACCGGATATGGAAACAGCCCCTACCAGTCCTATTCGGCATTTGCGGGGAATCCATATTTTATTGATCTTGACCGGCTTCAGCAGCGGGGGCTGCTGACTAAAAGGCAGGTAGCCGCCGCGATTTGCCCGGATGAGGAACGGGTGGATTACAGCCATGTCCGCCGCACCCGTGCGGTGCTGCTTCGCCAGGCGTTTGAGCAGTGGGACAGCCGCAGTGAACGGTTTGTGGAGTTTTGCGAGCGTGAACGGGACTGGCTGGACGATTATGCGCTGTTCATGGCGCTTAAGGAGCATTATGGCGGCCGTTCCTGGAGAGAATGGGATGCCGCTATCCGGCTCCGCCGGGAAGAGGCGCTGCGCACCTGCCGGGAAACCTTCCGGGAGGAAATGACGTTTCACAAGGCCTGTCAGTTCTGGTTTTTTGACCAGTGGCGTGAGCTGCGCGGCCGCGCCCATGAAAGGGGCATCGAGCTGATTGGGGATATCCCCATTTATGTGGCGGAGGACAGCGCGGACGTTTGGGCCAACCGGGATTTATTTCAGTTGGACGATGAGGGCGCGCCGCGGCAGATAGCTGGTGTGCCGCCGGACGATTTTTCCGCGGATGGGCAGCGGTGGGGCAATCCGCTCTACGATTGGGGCGCCATGGAACGGGACGGATTTTATTGGTGGAAGCGGCGCATCGCGGCCTGCGCGGGCCTGTATGATCGCCTGCGCATCGATCATTTTATCGGGTTGGTACGATATTATGCCATACCGCCCGCCTGCCAAACGGCGGTGGAGGGCGCTTGGCTGCCCGGCCCCGGAAAAAAGCTGACAGACGCCATTGACCTGGCGCGGGGCGACACCGGTATCATCGCCGAGGATCTTGGTGTGCTGCACGATTCCGTGCGGGAGCTGCTGCGTCAGACCGGTTATCCGGGGATGAAGGTGCTGCTGTTTGCTTTCAGCGGCGGCCCGTGCAACGATCACCTGCCGCATAAATACACACCCAATACGGTGGCGTATGTCGGCACGCATGATAACGATACCGTTGCCGGCTACGCCTCGGACATGACTCCGGAAGAATGGCGGTATGCCCGGCAGTATTTAAATATACGCTTTAAAAGGGATTTACCCTGGGCGCTGATCCGCGCGGCCTATGCAAGCGTTGCGGATACGGCGATTGTACAGATGCAGGACGTCCTTGAATGCGGCGGTGAGGCGCGAATGAACCGGCCCTCTACCGTGGGAGATCACAACTGGACCTGGAGGATGCCCGCCGATGCGTGGAGCGACAAGCTGGCCGAGCGGCTGCGGGAGCTGGCGGTTACCTACGACAGGGAAGGAGCGCCGTTATGACGGAAACGAACGCGTTTGGAGAACAAGTGGAAGCGCTGCTGCGCGCCGCTGCCGGGAAAGCGGTGGAAAGGGCGACCGCCCGGGAATGGTACGAGGCGGTATCCACCGCCGCAATGACCCAGGTTGCCCCGACATGGAAAAGCCCGCATACCGGCCGCCGCGCAGCCTATTTTTCGGCGGAATTCCTGATTGGCCGCATGGTGTACGCCAATCTGTTGAATATGGGCCTGTTAAAAGAAACCGAAGCGCTGCTACGTGGGCGGGGTATAGATGTGCGGCTGTTAGAGGAAATTGAGGACGCGGCCCTTGGCAACGGCGGACTTGGACGGCTGGCAGCCTGCTTTCTGGATTCTGCGGCGACGCAGGGGATCCCTTTGGACGGCTACGGCATCCGCTACCGGTACGGGTTGTTCCGCCAGTCGTTCCGCGAGGGGTTCCAACAGGAGGCGGCGGACGACTGGCTGCGTTTTGGCGATCCCTGGTCGCGCCGATGCGATGCCGACGCTGTGCTGGTAACCTTCGCGGGGCAGACCGTTCGGGCGGTTCCCTATGATATGCCGGTGATCGGCTATGGCGGGCAAACCATCAACAACCTGCGCCTGTGGCAGGCGGAGGCGGTGACGCCAATGGATTTTACGCTGTTTAACAGCCAGCAGTACGATGCGGCGCTAAAGCAGCGCAACGACGCCGAGGCGATTACGATGGTGCTTTATCCCAACGACGACGGGGCCGAGGGAAAAAAGCTGAGGCTCAAACAGCAGTACTTCTTTACCAGCGCCTCCCTGCAGGATATGCTGCGCCGGTTCCGGGAGGAGGGAGGCGATCCGCGCCGGTTTGCCGAAACCCATGCCATCCAGCTCAACGATACCCACCCGACCGTGGCCATCCCGGAACTGATCCGCCTGCTGAGCGAGGGCGGGGAGCTTTCCTTTGAGGAGGCGTTTGCCGTGGCGCGGGACACCTTTGCCTATACCAACCATACAGTGCTGCCCGAGGCGCTGGAGACGTGGGACGTGACCCTGTTCCGCCTGGTGCTGCCCCATATTTACCCGGTGATTAAGGCTATCGACGACCGGCTGAAAAAGGAATTGCCGGCGGCTGGCCTGCGTGGAGAGGAGGCACGCCGTTTCCCAATCATCGACGGCGACACCCTGCATATGGCGCGGCTGGCGGTTTATGCCACCCATTCCACCAATGGGGTGGCCAGGCTGCACACCGAAATTTTAAAAACCTCCGTGCTGGCGCATTGGTACCGGCTTTTTCCGGAACGGTTCAGCAACAAAACCAACGGCGTCACCCAACGCCGCTGGTTGGCGCTGGCCAATCCGGGGCTCAGCTCACTGATTACCGACACGATCGGGGACGGTTGGATTACCGATCTGGAACAGCTGAGTCGGCTGGAGCCGTATGCGCGGGATGGGGCGTTTATGGAGCGCTTCCGTGAAATCAAGCGGGAGAATAAGCGACGGCTAGCCGATTATATCGTTCAAAAGGAAGGGCTGTCCCTGCGCGCCGACTTCCTGCTGGATGTACAGGTCAAACGGTTGCATGAGTATAAGCGGCAGCTGCTCAACGCACTGTCGATTTTGGATACCTATTACCGGCTGAAAGAAGGCGCCCTGGCCGATTTTATGCCCACGGCATATCTTTTCGGCGGCAAAGCCGCGCCGGGCTATATCCGGGCTAAGGCGATCATCAAAGTGATCCATGAAGTGGCCCGGCTGGTCAACAGCGATTCGGATATGCACGACCGGATGCAGGTGGTGTACGTGACCAATTATGACGTGTCCTACGCGGAAAAAATCATTCCGGCGGCGGACGTGTCGGAGCAGATATCCACCGCCGGCACCGAGGCCAGCGGCACGGGTAATATGAAAATGATGATGAACGGCGCGGTGACGCTGGGCACTTATGACGGCGCCAATGTGGAGATTGCCGAACGGGTGGGGGAGGAGAACATTTACATCTGCGGCGATCGGGTGGAACAGCTTGCCTCGCGGCGGCAGGCGTATCGGCCGCAGGAGCTTTATGAAAGCGATCCCCGCCTGCGGCGGGTAATCGACGCCCTGACCGACGGTACGCTGGACGACGGGGGAACCGGCTGGTTTGCCGAGCTGCGCGCCGCCCTGCTTGAGGGGGCGTCATGGCATGCGCCGGACCCCTATTTCCTCTTGGAGGATTTCCGCTCTTACTGCGATACGCGGGACCGGATCAACCGGGATTCCCGCGATGCGAATGAATTTTCCCGCAAGGGGCTGATCAATACGGCGCGGTCCGGTATATTTTCCAGCGACCGCACCATCGCGGAATACGCCCGCGATATCTGGCGGATATAAAGCTCCTCCCACAGGCATGATTTATGCCTGTGGGAGTTGTTTCGTTTCGGCCCCGTTGACATTCTTTATAGGGGAGGCTACACTGGGGATAATAGGAGAGGGGGGCGGATATGGATACTATTGACGTGCTGGTTGAGACCCTGCGCGATCGGGACAACCGCCGCGCGCACGTGGCCCTGTGTGAATTACAGGCGATCAGCGAGCATTCGGCGGCGGTGTATCCGTATTTTGATACGTTTGCGGCTATGCTGGACGACAGCAGTTCCTATATGCGCATCCGGGGCCTGTGGCTGATTGCGGCCAACGCCCGGTGGGATACCGACCGCCGGCTGGATGGCGTGATCGAGGCGTACCTTACGCACATTACCGATCAAAAGCCGATTGCCTCCCGCCAGTGTATCGGGGCGCTGCCCCTGATTGCAAGCGCCCGTCCGGATTTAAAAGCGTGCATCCGCAAAGCGCTGTTGAACGCGGATACCTCGCCTTATGCGGACAGTATGCGCCCGTTGGTGGAAAAGGATATCGCCGCCGCTGTCGCTGCTTTGAAATAAACCTATATAAAAATGAAAAGCCCCCGAGGAAATGGAACATTTCCTCGGGGGCTTTTTACAGGGGCTCAGGACGGCGGCAGCTTGCCGATGTCACAGAAACGATAAGAAATGCTACGAAAGGGAACGTCCACTACGCTAACCGCCGGGTGAGGACCGGGCCTAACGGAAATAAAGATAGTACGCCACGACGGTTTCCTCCCGACCAGTAAGGGCGTTGACGCCTTTCAGCACCAGCCCGTCGCCGCTCATCAGCTCGCCGGCCTCCACATGGCCCATGCCGCAGCGAAACAGGTCCGCCGCGCGGCTGGATACCAGCACCTCATCCCCGTGCAGCCACAGCCGGCCGCCCTTGCCCAGCACCGTTTCCGAGGGATTGCCGTTTTCATCTGGTTCCCGCCGGGTGGCGTACTGTATTTCACGGCCGTCCAGCCGGGCCAGCAGGGCAAGGGTTTCGCCCGCCTCTTTTTTTCGCCGCCGGGCGGCCAGCCAGCTCACAGCGTTTGCCCCATGGCCAGCCGGGCCTCGGTGTCGGCAATAAACTGCTTGGCGTACCGGGGGGAGCGGGAGCCGCGTTCCAGTGCCCACCGCTCGGCGGCTGCCAGCAGGGCCTCCCGGTCAACGTCCAGCTTCCGGTCTTCGGCAAGCTGCTCCACAATGCGCAGGAAGCGTTCTTTGTCAGGGATAAGGAAGGTAAGGCTGATGCCGAAGCGGTCGGAGAGGGAGACCGCTTCCTGTATGGTATCGGCGTGATGCACCTCGTCCCCCTGCCGGTCGGCAAAGGTCTCCCGCAGCAGGTGACGGCGGTTGGAGGTGGCATAAATCAGCACGTTTTCAGGCCGCGCGGCCAATCCGCCTTCCAACACGGCCTTCAGTGCGCCGAAATTGTCGTCGTTCTGTGAAAAGGACAGGTCGTCGATAAAAATAATAAATTTCATGGGCACGCCGGCCAGCAGGTCGGTGAGGTCGGGCAGCTCGCGGAGAAACTCTTTGGGGACCTCGATCATTCGCAGGCCCCGGTCGGCAAAATGGTTGAGCAGGGCCTTGACCAGCGACGATTTCCCCGTGCCGCGGTCGCCGTAAAGCAGCATGTTGTTGGCGGAAAAGCCGTTGAGGAAAGCCCGCGTGTTGTCTATAGCCACCTGCCGCTGATAGTCGTAATCCTTGAGCTGGTGCAGGCGGATGGGATCGGGATGCTCCACCGGCAGCAGGCGGCCGGCCCGCCAGAGAAACGCTTTGTGGGAGGAAAACCGGCCGCAGCCATGGGTAGCGTGATAGGCGGCGACGGCTTTGAGCTGTTCCTCCCACGGCCGGTCCATCGGAGCGGGGGCGGCAGCGGTTCCATAGCGGGGCAGGGGAGGCATGTCCGGACAGTCGGCCAGCAGCTCCGACGACAGGGTCGCCGCCTGGTACAGCGTGCGCAGATCCTGCCTTGCCGCGGCTTCCAGCAGAGGGGAAAGCTCATCCCCGGCCGCGACAGCGGAGACAAATTGGTTGTCGTCAGCCAGTATCTCGCCAGCCACGGCTGCGGGCAGGCTGTCAAACTGTTTCCGGTCGATCAATACGCCGCATAAATGGCCCCATGCCCCGCATATCGCGTTGTCGTCTCCCTGCGCGGCCGCAGAGACCAATTTCGTCAGGGCGCCGGTAACCGGCTGATCCAGAAGCCGCCGGTAAACAGTCAACCCTTGCAGAGCCATATGTAAACGATGAAAATTCATGGCGAATACACATCCCTTTCTTAACAATAACTTCATTGTACCCTCCCGGATGGACCTTGTCAATTGCGAGGGAAAGCAGCTACGCGGCATCCTCCGGATGCGGGATGAATAATGGCACAAATTAGCCTTATCCTCTTGCATTTATTTTATTTACACTTATAATTAGAGCCAAGGGAGAGGAATGAGATGAATAAAAGGATTTTTGGTGCGTTGGCGGCGGCGCTGCTTTTAATGGGCTGCACGGCGTGCGAGTCGGAAGACTATAACGGAGAAATATTGGCGCCAGTCATGGATTTTAAAGCGCCCACAACAACCACGGTGGCCACGGCGCCGGATGGACAGACGAAACCGCCATCCGACGGCACGACGACAACCGGCGGGCCGATGGCGCATGAAGCTTCGTCCGCCACCGGAGCATCGGTCATAACGACGGCCGCCCGGACAAAGAAAACTAAACGAAAACAGTATATCATAACCGGCACCCCGATACCCGATCCCACGGTTCCGAAAACCGATGAGGTGATATTCAGTGAAAAAGAGGTGCGGGGCGCTATCCGTATTATGGGAACGGACGTAAGAAGCATTCCTAAGACGGAAGGCGGTATTTTTACGCGGTTTTATAATTGCGACGGTGTTTACTGGCGAAACATGTCCTCTAAGACCATTGCCAAAATCCTATTTACGGCCGTGGCCTACGAGGGTGAGGCGGAAACCGCAGGCGGGTACCGCGTGATAATTGAGGACGGGGCGATTCCACCAACCAAGGTAGGGTATGTTTATCACGACCGTATGGATAAAAAAGAGGAATGGAAACCGGTCTGTGGGGAGAACCAGATCAATTCGATAGCCGATATAATAAAAGCCCCCGAAAAGTATACAAACTGGAGCGGTAAAAAGTGGCTGGATAAAAACCTGTATATCGAACGGAATAATAGTCCTATAAAATTGTCTGCACAGGAAAAGCAGCAGAATACCGCTATTATATCTGTAAACCTTTTTGATTCCATGTATGAATACCATGGTGCGGATAAACTCCGTGTGGAGACCATAGAGATTTTTTACGAAGGGGAGGAAGAATCCCTATTTTTTGGAAAACAGAGTACCAAACACGCGTTTTGGTAGGGCGTGTGATAGTTTTACACAACGGGTATTTGGTATTGACAAGGCGGCGAGGGTTGGTATAATTTACCTAAAGCCTAAGTTACACTTTAGGTATGCCAAAAGGATGCAT
>URYP01000052.1 GCA_900552115.1 uncultured Oscillospiraceae bacterium
CCCGTCCCTTCTGGTTTTGACCGAAGGGGCGGGGGTGGTCACATGATAACAGTGGCTTTATTGTTGCAGGCATAGCTCCTGAAGCAGTTTTTTATAAATGGCGACATGCACCTCTTCATCCTCGATGATTCGGCCCAGCAGCGCCACAATATGGGGGTCTTGAATCGTTTCCATCTGGCAGCGGTATTTGCGGATGGCGTCCTGTTCCCCGCTTAAAGAGGATTTCAGCACCGCGTACAAATCCTTGGGATAGGGTATGTACGCGGGCGACCAGAATTTGTACTGGTCATGCCGGCACTCCCACAGGCGTGGGTCCGCTCCCAGCATCTGTGCCAGCTCTCCGAAAATATCCAGATGGTGCATTTCCACAACGGCGATGTGCATGAAAATGTCTGAAACATCCTTATTCATCGGTCCGGTGATGAGATGATTGTAAAAATAAGAGCTGACCGCGCTCATTTCCGAATTTTGGCCGCCCAGGTTGCTCAGCATGGCCCGGGCATATGCCGGGTTTTTACATTCCACCTCCACAGGCGGATAGGCGGCGGTCGATTGATAATCCATAAAAATTCCCCTCTCTCCTGTAATGGTTCTGTTTCATCCTATGCAAAGGCGAGCGGAATTAGAAGAACTCTGTCGGTTGTCCGCGCAAAATACGCGGGGTATCGTTTTGAGGATTAAAAGGAGGGGTGGCGCATTTGGTCCACTTATGCTATGATAAGCGTGGTTTACGGCCGAAGGGCCGGATGTGGACAGGAAAGGATGAGGCTTATGCATAAATACGACTGGCTGGACGCCTATCTACTGGAAAAACCCGGCGTGGAAAAGGATTTTAAAAAGGAATGGCAGTGGTGGCGGTATCAGATACGCGGCAAGCTGTTTGCCGCGATCCTTTGCCCTGGCGAGCAATACGATCCTCTGTATGCGGGGAAAGACCTGATCACCCTAAAATGCGATCCCATGCTGGCCGGGCTGTACCGTGAGCAGCACCCGGAGGTGCTGCCGGGATTCTACACGGAAAAAAGCCGCTGGAATTCGGTCGATCTGGGTGGACAGCTGCCGGACGATTTACTACGTGAGATGTGTGACCACTCCTATGAGCAGGTACTGAGCAAACTGCCCAAACGGGTGCAGCGGGAAATTGAGGACGAAGCACAGGCCAAAAGCTGACGGCGGCGTATCCTCATATAGGACATGGCCCAGCGGATAGAATCCGCTGGGCCATGTTGCCTGAAAGCACACATTCAGTGTCCCCGGTGCTTTTCTTTGCGTTTTTCCCGGTGAAGAGCAAACCGGCGGTCTTTTTGAGCCTGCGCCCGTTCGCGGGACAGCGTCCGCCGCTCCTGTTTGCCCTGTTCCTGCTGCATCTTTAACGCCTGCTGCGCCCGGGTGCCAATACCCGTATCCCGCAGCTGACGATGAATCTGCCGCTGGAGCCGTTTGGGATTGGCCGCTTTCGGCACTGTCTGTCCGCCCGTCACCGGGGGGCTGAAGCGCAGCCGGTGCCAGTGTTTCAGCAGGAAGTCGTACACCTCGTAATCCTTTGGCTGCGCGCCAAAGGTGATTTTGCAGACCTCCGTCCTATCGCCGGATGTGCGCTCGTACACGCCAACCCAGTAAGGGTCTTCAAACAACACTGTCACCTGGCAGATCGTGGCTTCCATACGCGTTCCTCCTTTATGGTTTCCTGCAAAGAACGGACAACCAAGGAGGCAGGTTACTGACGGCCCTGCGGCCGCGTCCGGACTACCGACCGAACCGTGTTTTTATCTTTGCTCCGTTATTATAACACAAAGGCACTCCATCCGCCTATGCATTTATTAGAACAAAACCGGAACAGCCAATACGGCATAGACTTAGCGGAGAATCTGAAATGTGGTGAGCCGCATTCCAGAGCTTGGAGCGGTTGCTCCGGTTTCTCCCAAAAGGCTATGACCATAAAGCCGTCCCGGTTTTTTATAAGTCAATGAAATTTATTTGCCCTTGGTGCCTTTGGCGCCGCCGAGCGACACCCCGTCGAGGATATTGGTATCATAACTGAAAGTCAGGGCTTCCCGCTCCCGCTGGCGTTTAAACGCCAGCTCCACCAGACGGTCCATCAGGCCAGTAAAGGTCAGGCCCGCCGCTTCCCAAAGATAGAATGAGAGGGACCCGGGGATAGTATTGATCTCATTCACAAACAGTTCACCCGTTTCGCGGTCGTTGAGGAAATCGATACGGGCCACGCCGGAGCAGCCCAACGCCTGGAATGTGCGCACCGCCAAAGCCTGCACCGTATCCCGCAGGCCGTCCGGTATATCCGCCGGACAGCGGCGCTTGAGGCTGGACATGCCACCCTTGGCCCCTTTGGAACCGCCTTTGCCGCCGCTTAAGTATTTGTCCTTATAGCTGAGAATTTCATCGGATCCCACCGGTTCCTCGCACACCGAAGGACGCGCCTCGTCCGCGTCGCCCAGCACCGAGCAGTTGATTTCCCTCAAATTGGCAACCGCCTTTTCCACCAATACGCGGGCGGAAAAGCCGAACGCCGTGTCCAGCGCCTCCTGAAGGGAATCCCGGTCGTCCGCTTTGGAAATGCCTACCGACGAGCCAAGGTTGACCGGTTTGACAATCAGGGGATATCCGCAGGTTTCTTCAATTTGCTTCATCATCCCGTCGCTGTCCCGCGCATAGTCTTTGCCGCTGAATGCCAGCGCCGGCAGCACTGGCAGGCCCGCTTCATGCAATACGGCCTTCATATGGAATTTATCCATACCCAGCGCGGAGGCGGTGACGTCACACCCCGCATAGGGTACACCCAGCATCTCCAGCATACCCATAAGGGTGCCGTCCTCCACATTGGTGCCGTGCACCACGGGAATGGCCGCCTCAAAGCTGCCGACCACGTTATCCCCAAACCGTTTGCCGGGATAGCGGATCATATCCACCCCCGCATTCCCTGGCACCAGCAGCACCCGCACCGCCTTTTTCAAGCAGTCGTCCAAATGCTTATAGCTTTCGATATCGCCTAGATGCTCCCCGGTAAAAAACCGGTTATCCTTGGTGATATACAGCGGAATGGGATCGTATTTGCTCCGGTCGAGCGCGGCAAAAGCCTGCAGGCCGGAGATGATGGATACCTCATGCTCCACACTGCGTCCGCCAAACAGTACCGCTACTTTGGTTTTCATACTGCACTCATCCTCATCTAAAAATTATCCGGCAAATCGTTTTCCAGCAAAACGAAGCGTTTTTCCGCGCGGGGCAGCGATCCGAGATGCGCCAGCCCTTCCTGAAGCGTGGCAGCCACGAAAATGCGCTCCTCCGGGAATCCACCGTCCAGCAGGCCCCGGCGCAGCGGAGGCGCCTGTTTTTCGCCCACCAACACCGCGTAGTCGCAGCAATCCGCCGCATACTGCCCCAGCTCCCGGTTGAGCGCTTCCTGCCGCTCACCCAGTTCCACCATGCCGGGAGTTACCAGGATCCGCTGAGCGTCAAAGGCTTTCAGCGCATCCAGCGCCGAGCGAAATCCCGCCGGGTTGGAGTTGTAGGCATCGTCGATAAAGCCGTTGGGGAGCATTTGCAGCCGGTGAGCAACCGGCTTCAGCATTCGCACCGGGTAAACCAGCTCCGCCAGGGGAATACCCAACGTATGCGCCACGGCGATGCATCCCACCAGATTCTGGATGTTGTGCGCCCCCAGCAGCTTGGTAATAAACTCCGCGGTTTCTCCATTCGGCGCCGTTACCGTAAAACGACTGCCCCTCTGGTCCACCGTAATATCCGTCGCCGTATAGTCGGCGCCGCTGTCCTTCTGTACGCCGTAGGTTACCCTTTTTCCTGTCACCGGACGGCTGCGAATATAGGCGTTGTCAGCATTCAGGAAAGCGATGCCGTCCTGAGGCAGACTGTCCGCCAGTTCAAATTTGGTTTTTATAATGTTGTCGACCGTGCGGAAGGTTTCCAGATGCTGCTCGCCAATGGAGGTAATCATACCGTGGCGGGGATGCACCAGATCACAGATTTCTTTGATGTCGCCCACATTTTTGGCACCCATCTCCGCGATAAAGACTTGATGGGAGGGCTTTAAGTGTTCCCGGACGGTTCGCACCACGCCCATGGTGGTGTTGAAGCTTTCCGGTGTCATCAGCACATTGAAGCGGGTGCTCAGCAGCGCATGCAAATAGTTTTTGGCGCTGGTTTTACCGTAACTGCCGGTAATACCGATCACCGTCAGATCCGGCATAGCCTCCAGCGTTTTGCGCGCATCCTTGACATACCAGCCGGCCACCATTTTTTCCCCGGGCATATTCAGCAGGTTGGCGGCCACCACCCACAGCCAGTAAAACACCGCCGCCGCCGCGTAGATAATGGCGGCCGCTGCCGCCGGCGCGAACCACAGCGCCACGCTGCACAAGCAGTACAGCACGGCCAGCGAAAGGAACAGGCGCTTGACACGCGCCGTTACCACCAGCGGCTTTTTGGCTTTTTTCGGCCAACTGGCCGGGAGTCCCAAAGCGGTAATTAGAGCCGTTATGCCATATACATAAACCGGCTGCGTTTTCATGTACACCATAACGGCCACAGCCGCTATCGACAGCAAGGGACTCAGCCACCGAGAGGGAGCCGCCAGCTTTCCCGCATTCTCACGGCACCATTTGGCGTACCGCTCGGGCCGATAGGAATTGAGCTGCAGCATGTGGGTATAATATACCGCCTGTGAACCGCCGAATACAGCAAAGGCTGCTATCATAAGTATTTTTGCCGCCAGTTCCAAAATATCGGCCTCCTTTTATCCTAAAAATGAATCGAGCACACGGCTGCACTGGCCCCAGCAGTCGGCAAAAGCAAAATGCCCGCCGCCCTTGAGCACCACCAGGCCCGCGTCGGGAATGCGTTTTTCCATAAGCTGCCCATCAGACAGCGGCGTAGCCGTATCCTGGTCGCCCCAAATCAGCAGCGTCGGCACCCGGATGCCGGGCAGCAGGGACGTCAAATCTTCATTTACCGCCATAACCATGCTTTGGCGCATAACCGGGCTGGCCTGCCGGTAATCGGCCGAGCCGTGTTTTTTTCGGGCGTTTTCCACCGCATGGGGGAACATCTGCCGGATACCCGGCAGGGAGAAAAACCATTTGGCCGCCTTGAAGCGATATACTTTCAGGTAATAACCCATGGAATGACGCGGCTTGATACCGGCGGCGTCCAGCAGGATCACCTTGCCGGCCTTAAAGGAGCGCTGCGGGCGGTTGAGCCATTTGATAATGATCCGCCCGCCGAACGAGTGGCCCATCAGCACCGCTTCGTCCAGCCCGATTTTTTGGACAAACGCCTCCGTAAAATCCACAAACCGGTCCACGTTCCAGGGTTCGGGCGGTTCCGCCGAACCTCCGTGCCCCGGCAGGTCGGGAGCGATCACGCGGTGGCTGGCCGACAGATGATCGATGATCAGCCGGTAGGTGGACGCAGGCGCCGCCCAACCGTGCAGCAGCAGTACCGCCGGCCCGCTCCCCTGATCGATATAGGAAACCCGCATTCCATTGATAACCGTCTCCATGCGCACCCTCCTGTCCATGTTGATAAGCGGAAAAAAGTATACCATATTCTGCCGGTAAAAGCAATCGCACCGAGATAAATTCAATAGGATTAATACGCGGGGATTTATCCCGTTCCATATAGTATAAACCGATTATGCTTCGACTATGACAGTGTTTATTACACAAAAAGCACCGGGACGGTTTGCGCCCCGGTGCTCCGACAATGCTTTACCCTTTGTAGGTGGTGACTTCCATGGTTTTAATAGTGACCTCGGTAAGCGGCTTGCTGCTACTGCTGTCAACCTCTACCGCCGCAATCTTGTCCACCACATCCATCCCGTCGAACACCTGGCCGAACACGGTGTGGCCGCCGCTGGAACGCCAGGCGCCGTCCAAGGAGATGTTTCCGCCGTTCTCACAATATAGATCGACCAACTCATCGGTTAAATCGTCCGCGTTAAAAACAGCGTCGGAACCATTGCTCTGGTAACCGCTGGTAATCTGGTTGGCATAATACTCTTTCCAGCTTTTCACGTTTGGCAGGGATGCCTTGTATTGCTCATAAATATTTTTCACCTTAGTAATATTGGCTTCAAAATCCTCGGCCTTGGCCTGATTGATGAAGAACTGGCTGCCGTTGGTATTCGGGCCCGCGTTCGCCATAGCCAGGGATCCCCGGATATTGACCAGCTTGGTATCGAACTCGTCCTCAAACTTGTCGCCATAAATGCTTGTGCCGCCGGTTCCATCTCCGTTGGGGTCGCCGCCCTGGATCATGAAATCCTCCATTACCCGATGGAAAGTCAGGCCGTTATAATAGCCGTTTTCCGCATGGGTGACAAAGTTTTTGACCGTTTTGGGCGCGCCCTCCGGGAACAGGCGAATAGAAATATCCCCCATAGAGGTGTGCATAATGACGATCTGGTCGCCTTTTTCTGGTTTATCGAGTTGAAACCCCAGTTTTTCTCCTTTGTAGGCGGTCGTCGTACCGCTTACCGATTTATTCGCCCCCGAGCCGCCGCAGCCGCTTAGAGCCGCCGCTGCCAGGACTACGGCCATTCCGGTGGCCAGCCATCGTTTACCAGTCATAAGTCCATCCTTTCCGGGTTTTACCAACGTCTCTGTTTATAAAGACGCGTTGGAAAACCGCCACAATATGTTATTTTAATACTCTAAAGGCGCGGCTGGTGTCGGGCACCACCCGGCGGCCAGATTGCACTTGATCCAATCCATTATCGACGCTGTATAGGCACCCGCACAAGGGGCAGCAGCCGCTTCCATTCCTCCAGCTGTCCGCTTTGCTCCCGCAGGAAACGGTGGCATTCCCTGTCGGCCGTCAGCAGGCGGCCGGCTCGACGCACCGTGCGCACGAATGACCGCTCAAGCCTTGTCCTCCCGGCCAGTTTGACCAAGGGGCACAAACGCAGCGCCCGCGGGTCGTAATCCGCTCTTATCCGTCCCGATGTTTCCCTGTAGGGGAACAGTGGAAAAATCCGGCAGGCCAGCGGGCGGAACCGACGGTCGCAGCGGCCGTCGCACACGAGCAGGACACCGCCGTCCCGTGTCGGCCGGAAGCAATCTTTCGGCCAATGCGCCGCCAAATACTCGCGCTCGCCGGGAAAGAGCCGCATGCCGCAGTCCTCCCCGGAATCCCGGCAGCAGGCGGCCCCGCACACGCTGCCGCAGTCCGCCGCCAGCGGCGTCTTATCCTGAAACAGCGCGTATATCCGCTCAAAATCAGCCGGCATAATCCAACACATCAATGGAGCGGATAACCACGTCTTCCAGAGGTTTATCCTGTCCGCCGACAGGCACATCCGCTATCGCGTCCACTACATCCATGCCGTCAAACACCTGGCCGAAGACGGTATGACGGAAATCCAGCCAGGGCGTGCCGCCGACCTCCCGGTACTGTGCGGTAACCTCAGCGGGATACCCCTGTTCCGAAAGGCCCTCCATCTGGGAGAGCATGCCTTCCGGCACCGATCCGGCCTGTACAATGAAGAACTGGCTGCCGTTGGTGCCGGGGCCAGCGTTCGCCATAGACAGCGCACCGCGGAAATTGCGCAGGTTCATATCGAATTCATCTTCAAACGGTTTGCCCCATATGCTTTCGCCGCCAGTGCCGGTACCGGCCGGATCACCGCCCTGGATCATAAAATCCCGGATGACCCGGTGGAAAATCAGGCCGTTATAATAGCCGTTTTTTGCGTGCGTCGTAAAATTCTCCACAGCCTTCGGCGCTTTTTCACCGAAAAGCCGTACCGATACGTCCCCCATCGACGTGTGCAAAATCGCAACCGTTTCCCCCTGAGCGGGTTTTTCGAGCTGATTCATGCTGACACCTGTCCTTTCTTCGGGATAATCCCGTTCCCCGTTACAGGGAATAAATCATTCAGCCTTTAATAGGCTTTTCCCCAATACACCATGGTTTTGGCCGGTTTGCCGCAGCAAACGCAGGTATCTCCCACATGCTCCTGTTCAAAAGGCATGCAGCGGCTGGTTACGCCCGCTTCCTCCTTGAGTTTCATTTCGCATTCCAAATCGCCGCACCACATCGCTTTTATCAGGCCGGGCTTATTGTCCGCGATTTCCTTCATTTCATCCAGATTATGCGCGGCAAAGGTCATGCCCTCACGGCGGGCCAGCGCTTTCTGATACAGGCCGTCATGCACATCGCGCAGCAGTTCGGGGATTTTTTCCTCGAGTTCATCCAGTGACACCACGGTTTTTTCACGGTTATCGCGGCGCACCAGCACACACTGGTTCTGTTCGATATCCCGCGGCCCGATCTCCAGCCGCAGGGGCACGCCTTTCATCTCATATTCGGCAAATTTCCAGCCGGCGGAGTTATCGGAATCGTCCACCTTGCCCCGCGCGACTTTGGCGAGCCGCTCCCGCAGAGCGGCGGCCTTTTCCAGCACACCCGGCTTATGCTGGGCGATAGGAAGGATTACCACCTGAACCGGCGCAACAGCCGGCGGCAGCACCAGCCCGTTGTCGTCACCGTGGGTCATGATGATGGCGCCGATGATGCGGGTGGACATGCCCCAAGACGTCTGGTGGGGATATTGCAGCTTATTTTCACGGTCGGAATACTGGATACCGAAGGCCCGGGCAAAGCCGTCTCCAAAATAGTGGCTGGTGCCGCTCTGCAGCGCTTTACCATCGTGCATCATTGCCTCGATGGTGTAGGTTGCCTGCGCACCGGCAAATTTTTCCTTGTCGGTTTTGCGGCCCTTGATAACCGGGATGGCCAGCGACTGTTCGCAGAAATCCGCGTAGACGTTCAGCATCCGCTCGGTTTCTTCCATCGCTTCGTCGGCCGTTGCATGCATGGTATGGCCTTCCTGCCAGTAAAATTCCATGGTACGCAGGAACGGACGGGTGGTTTTTTCCCACCGCACCACTGAGCACCACTGGTTGTACAGCTTGGGCAGGTCGCGCCAGGAGTGGATGATCTCCGCATAATGATCGCAAAAAACGGTTTCGGAGGTGGGCCGCACGCAAAGCCTCTCGGGCAGCTCCTCTTCCCCACCGTGGGTAACCCAGGCCACCTCGGGCGCAAAACCTTCCACATGGTCTTTTTCCTTTTGCAGCAGGCTTTCCGGGATAAACATGGGCATCATAATATTCTCATGCCCCAATGCCTTGAAACGGGCGTCCAAATCATCCCGTATGTTTTCCCACAGCGCGGTGCCATAGGGCCGCACGATCATGCAGCCGCGCACCCCGCTGTAGGAGGCCAGTTCCGCCTTTTTCACCACGTCGGTGTACCACTGGGCGAAATCCACATCCATGGATGTGATTGCTTCCACCATTTTTTTATTATCGCTCACGTTATACACGCCTTTCCTGTTGGCAAGATTTTAATATTATACCAATAAATATAGGTCTTTTCAACCATTTGCCGTTATTTTAAGGAGAAATCCATTTTACTCTGAAGCATCATAATAGTAAGTTTACAAATCGTTCTTTTTATTATATTGAATTTCGACTTTTTTCCATTTATACTTTTTTATAATTTGTACATAGTAATAACGGGAGGTGAAGAAGATGAACTTGTCTCAGAATAACCCGATTATTAAAGACGATAAAATGAAGCAGTATTTTGATACACTGCCGAAATTTGTTCAGGAAACCATTGAACAGAGTGGTCTGTTGCCCGCCGATTTGAATGAACTCAAATGTGCGGCGGAAAACCTGATGAAGAAATAAGAAAGGATGTCCTCCTCTTCCTGCATTCATGGCAGCGGTTACGTCCTTGTCACTTTTTATGACTTTTCTGTTATTCCTAACTGGAAAACGAAAAATGTTTACCGATTAACGATAAGCCAATTTTTGATTTTTCCATTTACTGGATAATATTTTATATGTTTTATACAAATAGGGCCATTGGCTCCCCCGTTGAATTATCGCGTTTGTGCATAATAAAATAGTTACAGAAATGAAACTTGCTTTTTGTGAAATGCGATAGTATAATTCAGAAGAACAGTCAGTGAAGGGCTGTAAAAGTGACTTTGACTTATCGCGTCTAATGGGCGTACCGCTCATGGATCATATAAGGAGGAAGTAATATGGTACAGAGAATTCTGCCCGTTACGACCTGCTATGTTGGCTCGCATGATTCCAAAAAAGGGTTTGCTTTTGCGAAACGCACTTTCGATATTGTGCTGTCGTTTATGATGATCGTCGTGTTGTCGCCGCTGCTGTTGGTACTGGCGGTAATTTCCACGATTGACACCAAAGGATGCCCGCTGTTTATCCAGACCCGTATGGGCCGCAATAATCAGCCTTTTAAAATGCTGAAATTCTGCACGATGAGCAGCAGTGCTCCCGCAAACGTCGCGACACACAAATTAAGCAATGCCCATAGCTTCATCTCCCCTGTCGGCGCTACTCTTCGCAAGCTCAGTTTGGATGAGCTGCCGCAGCTCTTCAATATCCTGAAAGGGGATATGAGCTTCGTAGGACCGCGTCCGGTAGTCTTGACCGAAACCGATCTGCTTTCGATGCGGGTTCGCAACGGCGCCTGCACCGTTCGTCCGGGACTGACCGGGTGGGCTCAGGTCAACGGCCGTGATAAGCTTCCCATCCGACAGAAAGCCGAACTGGATGGTTATTATGCGCAAAACCAGTGTTTTGAACTGGAAATGACCATTTTGTTTAAGTCGATCGGTTACGTGCTGCATGGCAAGGATGTACGGGAGGGCGCCAACCCGGTGATCGCGGGTTCTCCTTCTCTTAATCGGGAAGAACGCTCTGCTTGAGGTATCTGACAAATAACGCAAAGGTGTCCGCCGCGGCGGACACCTTTGTTGCGTCTGTACTTGCAAGCGAACAGCGTTTATAATAGTATTGAACATAACGGAAAGAAGGAAGGATATTTATGAGCGAATCCTGTTCGCACAACTGTGAAACCTGTTCACAAAACTGTTCCGAAAAAGACATGCACGCTTCTCTTAATGCTTATAGCCAGATCCGCAAGGTGGTTGCGGTCAGTTCCGGCAAAGGCGGTGTGGGAAAGTCTTCCGTTACCGCTATGCTGGCTGTCCTGATGGCGCGGCGTGGCTATAAAGTCGGTGTACTCGACGCGGATATTACCGGCCCGTCTATTCCCAAAGCTTTTGGACTGACGGCCAAAGCCAAGGGCAGTGAGCTGGGAATCCTGCCGCTGGAGACGCACATGGGCATCAAGGTGATGTCCATCAATCTTTTGCTGGAGCATGAGGATCAACCGGTCGTCTGGCGCGGTCCGGTGCTGGCCGGCGCCGTGACCCAGTTTTGGACAGACGTGGTCTGGGGCGAGCTGGATTATCTGTTCATCGATATGCCTCCCGGAACCGGCGATGTACCGCTGACGATCTACCAGTCCATTCCTTTGGATGGCGGCATTATCGTTTCCACACCGCAGACCCTCGTGCAGATGGTGGTGGAAAAGGCTCGTAAAATGGCCGAGATGCTGAATATTCCGATTTTAGGTATGGTGGAGAATATGAGCGGTGTGGTCTGTCCGGACTGCGGCCGGTTCATTCCCCTGTTCGGGGAAGCGGACCAGCTTGCAAAGGCGGCGAATGAGATGGGCCTGCCGCTGCTGGCCAGCCTGCCCATGAACAGCGATGTAGCCCGGCTGTGTGACAGCGGTGAGATCGAAAAGATCGTCTGTGATGAGCTGGCTTCCGCGGCCGACACCGTGGAAGCGCTGCTGAAATAATACCCACAACCTCGCTTAAATAAAGCGAGGTTGTGTTATTTATAATGAATTAGTATTGCTTATTGAGCCTATATTATTTATAATATAAATATACTTAAACAACAAAACGGATGAGGATGATGGATCGTGAAACGCTTTTTAACTTTATTAATAATGAATCTATTTATTTTATACATGTTTCCTCATCCAGTACTTGCTTTGACAACAGTTACAAGTGGAACTTGCGGAGATAGTCTAACCTGGAAAATTGATGGGAATACTTTAATTATTAATGGGTATGGCAATATGAATGATTATAATAATTATTATAATGAAGCTCCCTGGTCCAGTTTAGAGTTTACGCATCTTATTGTTAATGAAGGCGTAACCAGTATTTGTAGCAACGCTTTTGCAAGGTATGAAATGCTTACCAGTGTTGCTTTACCGAATAGTTTAGAATTGATAGGAGACAGTGCTTTTTCTGAATGCCTCAATTTGATAGAAATAATTATACCCAGCGGCAATATTGACAATAGTGCATTTTTATACTGTAATAAGCTCTCTAGTATCACACTTGGTAATAACGTTATTTCCATTGGGGCACATGCATTTGGCGGATGTGCCGATCTTAAAACAATAGATATTCCCGATTCTGTAACGACAATTGGTCAATCCGCTTTCAGCGAATGCGAACGTTTAGAAACAGTCAAACTGAGTAATAAGATTAAAACCATAGAAAGCTATACGTTTAACCGATGTAAAAATCTAACGAATATAACTATGGGGAATAGCATTACTAAAATTGGTCATTCCGCATTTGGAGAATGTTTGAGTCTGGAATCAATTGTAATACCTAATAGTGTTAAAGAAATTAGCGATTACGCTTTCTGGTCGTGTTATAAATTAAATGACCTTGTTATTGGCAATAATGTGAGTAGAATTTACGATAACGCCTTTTCTAATTGTAGAAGCATAAAGTCAGTTACGCTTCCAGATAGCGTTACTTTTTTAGGCCGTTGGGCATTTTATGGATGTAAAAGTCTGACTAGTATTACATTATCAAATACATTAACAGCCATAAATGACTATACTTTTCAAAATTGCACCTCTCTTGAAAAAATTGTTATTCCCAATCAAATTACAAAAATTGGTGAGATGGCTTTTAAAAACTGCAGCCGTTTATTAAAGGTATCTTTCCCAGACAATACAATAAAGATATATGATTTTTCATTTGCAGATTGCAGCTCCCTTACTCAAGTTACTTTACCCGGAAGCGTTATTATTGCTGGCTACGGCGTCTTTTCCCGGTGTTCAAGTTTGTCGTTAGTCACTATTGAAAATGGCGTCAGTAATATATCTAGTGCATTCGAGTTTTGTACTAATCTGGACAATATTTTCATTCCAGAAAGTGTGGCGGACTGTAGCATCGCATTTATTGGTTGTACAAATTTAAACAATATTACCGTAGACGAAAAAAACCCATTTTATACTTCCACAGATGGTATTTTATATAACAAAGACAAATCTACAATTATATGTTATCCAGCCGGTAAAGCCGGCCCGTTTGTATTGCCGGAATGTGTTTCCACAATTGAAAATCATGCTTTCTATCAGTGTAATAAATTAACAAATATTACTTTAAATAATAATATAGTTTCGATTGGATACAGCGCTTTTCAAAATTGTGAAAGCTTAGAAGAAATTATTATTCCGGATAGTATAGACGAAATCATGTGCAATACCTTTCAGGATTGTTCTGCTTTAACCAGTATTGTCATTCCTGCCAGCGTAACAGAAATAGGCGACTATGCCTTTTCAGGGTGTCATAATCTTGTAACGGTTTATGGATTTAAGATGACGTCTGCCGAAAAATACTTTAAAAATGCTTATGGCGTTACCTATATATATATGACCATGACCGGCGATATTGATCAAAACGGAAAGATAACGGCAAGCGATGCACTGCTTGTTTTGCAAAGTGCCACCATGAAAATAAACTTGTCCAGCATTCAGCAACAGATGTCAGACGTAAACAGTAACGGCGAAGTGGATGCCAATGACGCGCTTCTTATCCTTCAATTTGTGACCCAAAAAATAACGCAGTTTCCTTTGGACGCTAACTAAGTAAAAGTAGACCAATAAAACAAAACCGCCGGAAGGATGTTTCCTTCCGGCGGTTAATTTTGTATTTCGTTAATTTACTCCTCAGATGCCTGGGGCGTATTCGGCTCCTGCGCCGGCTCCTCCTGTTTGGAAAGCGGATTGCGCAGCATCTGGCGGGCCTGGCGCAGCTCACCGACCCGTTTGGTGAGCAGTTCCTCCGTGCTCTTGAGCACATCGTCCGCAAACTCGTTGGCACCCTTGCGCATATCACGCGAGCGCTGCTGGGCCGCAATGAGGATCTCGTTCGCTTTCTGCTGGGCCGCCGCCACGATCTCTTCCTTGGCGATCAGGGCGCGCGCGCGCTCCTCCGCGTTGCGTATGATCTCCTCCGCCTCGTGCTTCGCCGTGGTGACGATATCGCCGCGGTCAGCTACAATGGCTTTGGCCTGCCGGAGCTCGGACGGCATATTGGCACGGATGTCATCCACAATTTCACGCAGATGATCGGCCGGGATCAGGCATTTGCCGCCGGAAAGCGGCACGCTGACCGCCTTATCTACCATATCGTCAATCTGTTCCAACAACTCGTCTACTGTCATGCTTTTCCGACCTTTCCTATTTTATTCAGAATATCCGGCACAATGCCGGCCGGTACAAACCCGGTAATATCGCCGCCCAGCGACGCCACCTGTTTTACCAGGCTGGAGGACAGGTACATATGCTCGGCGCGAGTGGTTAAAAAGATGGTTTCCACATCCGCGTTAAGCTTTCGATTGGTAAGCGCCATCTGGAATTCATATTCAAAGTCCGACAATGCACGCAAGCCCTTGACGATAACCGCCGCGTGCTTCAGCCGGGCGTATTCGGCCAGCAGGCCGTCATAACAATCGACTTCCACCCCCGGCTGG
>URYP01000053.1 GCA_900552115.1 uncultured Oscillospiraceae bacterium
GCCGGCTTTTTTCCTTTATTCAGCCATCCATTTTTTTCTGGATAAGGAATGTCCCAAAAAAAAGCACAGCGGCGATCAGCACGATCATAGGCCCGGTGGCAACCGCGTTAAAGTAGGATAGCAGCAGCCCCACGATACCGGAAAACAGGCCAAAAACCAGGGAAAGGGCGTGATAGCTCCGCACACTGCCGGCTACGTTGCGCGCCGCGGCAGCCGGCAGAATCAGCATGGCATTGATGATGAGCAGTCCCACCCATTGGATGGAAAGCATCACCACCACCGCGACCAGCACCACAAAAATATTATCCATCAGCGTGGCCGGAACCCCCTGGCTGCGCGCCAGAGTAGGGCTGATGCTGACCGCATGCAGGCGGTTATACTGGGTCAGCCACAGCAAAACCGTGATCGCCAGCGTCACGCCCAGTGTGATCAGCTCTGTCTGCGAGATGCTGAGGATATCGCCGATCAGCAGCGACTGATACCGGCTGAATTCTCCTCCCCGTGAGAGCAGCACAAGGCCCAGCGCGATACCGCACGAGGAAAACACTCCGATCACCGTGTCCGCGGAGGAGAGGCGGGAATGCCGGATACGGTTCATCAGCAGGGCAAAAATGACGGCGAACACCACCATAACAAGCGATGTATTGCTCACGCCCAGCAGCAACCCAATACCCACGCCGGTCAGCGCCGAGTGACCCAACGCGTCGGAAAAAAAGGCCATGCCGTTGTTGACCACCAGCGTTCCGAGAAGGGAAAACAGCGGCATAATCAACACAACCGCCAGCAGGGCGTTACGCATGAACGCATAGTCCCACCAGCCAAACAGCTCCTGCATCACAGCGCCTCCCCCCTGGTACGGAATGCCGCCCGAAAAGCGGGCGTTTCAAAGACCTGCGCGGGCGTACCCGCTTCCTGCACCGTCCGATCCAGCAATACCACGCGGTCAGCATGCCGGCGCACATAGTCGAGATCGTGCGACACCAGCAGCATCACCATATCATCGGTTTCCTTAAGCTGCTCGATCAGCCGGTAAAATAGTTGCAGGCCGGCATTGTCCACGCCCGATACCGGTTCGTCCAAGATTAGCAAATCGGGCGCGGAATAGGTTGCAATGGCCAGCAGCACCCGCTGGAGCTCTCCGCCGGATAACCGACCGGCGGGCTTGTCCAGCAGAGATTGTGCCGAAAAGCGGGAAAAATGCTGATATATCTTCTTATACTGCCGGCGGCTGCGGGGCAGGAACGCCGGCCGCTGCGAGGTGAAAATAACGGCCATATCGTACACGGTCGCCGGCGAGCCCACGTCGAGATTGAGCGACTGCGGCACATAGCCGATACGCGGCCGGGTCGGGGCCGGCTGGCCGTCATGGCCGCTGAACTGAATGTCCCCAGTATGGGGCATATCCCCGAGTATGGCTTTCAGCAGGGTGGATTTCCCCGCGCCATTGCGTCCGATGATGGCCGTCAGTTCCCCGCAGTGCGCGTGCAGGTTGACATCTTCCAGCAGCAGGGTATCGCCCGCCCGCACGGTAATATGATTGATTTTCAGGCAGTGCAGCCCACATGCCGCCGTCATTGTCCTTCCCCCTCCGCTGCCCGGATCTGTTCCAGATTGGCCGTCATGGCATTCAGCCAGGCGTCTTTTTCCAGTGGTCCGCGCACAGCCATGTCCAGTGTCAGCTTTTGGCTTTGTTTTGCCCGCTTGCCAAGATAATCGTAGTCATCGGATGGATACTGCGAATCGTAGAGCAGCCACAGGCGATGGTCGGGCCGAATGGCCTGCTCGGCCTGCACCAGGGTGGAGGCCGATACCGGTTCGTCTTCCCCAATGGGGATGTCCGCCAGCACGGTCACCCCCAGATCCTGCGCCAGATACGCCAGCGATTCATGAAACAGGATGGTGTCGGTCGGTGTCAGGCTGGCGGCGGTTTCTTCCACCTGCTGTTCTATTCCCTCAATCTGCCGCAAATACCGCTGCGTATTGGCCCGGTATGCCGCCGCATGCTCCGGATCGAGCCGAATGAGGGCATCGCTCAAATTTTGGATTTGGCGGGCATATCGTGTGGGACTGGTCCAGATATGCTCATTATACAGCGCGTGGATTTCCCCGTTCTCATGCTCATGGGCATGGTCGCTTTTCAGTAAATCGATTCCCTGAGACAGGTCCACTACCGGCACATCGTCAAGCCCCTCCAGCGCCCCGTCCAGAAAGGACTCCGCGCCCGCGCCGCTAAGCACCACGACGTCGGCCGATTCCAGGGCCATCTGGTTGTCAGGGGAGAGCTGATAATCGTGCAGGCAGCCCGTCTGGGGACCGGCCAGCGTCTGAAGGGCCACGCCCTCAACACCATCGGCCAGATTGAGCGCCGCGATATAGACAGGATAGAAAGAGGTAACGATTGTCCATTCGTCCTCCTTGCGCTTATGGGATACGCCGGTAAAGGCCGTTATGACCGATGCCGCCAGTACGATACCGGCCATCAGCAGGGCCACCGCGCCCATTTTTTGTTTGCTCATACCCGTCCGGTCTTCCTTTCCACATCATCCATGTTTGTCCGTTCCAGTAAAATAGTATACCATGGCGGCATGTAAAATAAAAGGATTTTTGCGTGCCCCTTCACCGGGGATTCTTCTCCGATTTATTCTTGCTTTTACAGGCAAAGTACGGTATGCTGAAAGTATATCTTAATAAGGCGGGGTATCCGCCCGGCAAAAGGCGCCGTCCACGCCTTATTGGAAAGGAGTCCGTATGCCCAGTTTCAAAAGCAAGCTGCTCAGCGGCACCATCAGAAGCGTAAAGCCGCTCCTGACCGGCATCAACATTCCCGGGCAGCGCAAAGGGATGGATCTGCTGCGGTATATTCACCCCAAGCCCAAATCCGTCCGGCTGGAAAAGGTCAAAGACGCCCCCTTGGCGGGTATATGGGCCATTCCGGAACATCCCGAGGAGGGGAAAGCCATCCTCTATTCCCACGGGGGATCGTATGTGTCCGGTTCCCCTTCGACCCATGAGGCCATCATCGCCCGTCTGGCGGAGCAGTGCTCCCTGCCGGTGTTCGCCTACGATTACCGCCTGGCCCCGGAGCATCCCTTTCCCGCCGCCCTTGAGGACGCATGCGCGGCGGTTGATTACCTGGCGGAGCAGGGATATCCCCCGGAGCGCCTGGCCTTCTGCGGCGATTCGGCCGGCGGTGGACTGACACTGGCGCTCACCATGAAGCTGCGGGAACTGGGCCGCGGACGGCCCGCCGCCCTCGTGGTTCTGTCCCCCTGGGCCGACCTCACCGAGACCAGCGATTCCCACTTTGAAAAGGATGACAGCGACCCCATCCTGTCCAGCGAGGAGCTGCGCAACACCGCGCCGCTCTATGCCGGGAAAGAGGATTTGCGCCATCCCTATATATCCCCGCTTTTCGGGGATTTTACCGGATTTCCCCCTACCCTGATTCAAGTGGGGACCAACGAAATTCTGCTGGATGACTCCCTGGGCCTGGCCCAAAAAATGGAAGCGCAGAACGTCGAAGTGGATATCGACGTGTTTGACGGCATGTGGCATGTGTGGCACTCGTTTGATATCCCGGAAGCACACACCGCCATTCAGAAAATTGCCCGCTTTGTGGATACCGCCTTGGAAGTAAACGGCCTCAAAAAGCGCACCGTGCGGCCGGGAACCGTTTACCGGCACTTTAAGGGAAAAGAATACCGCGTACTCGAAGTGGCGCGCCACAGTGAAACACTGGAAAAAATGGTGGTATACCAGCAGTTGTACGGTGACCACGGCATCTGGGTGCGCCCTTTAGACATGTTCCTGGACATTGTTGAACGGGACGGTTGCCGCCAGCCGCGTTTTATTGAGGCGGAGGGCGCCTCCGCCGACACGCAGGAGGGCCAGTCATGATTATCAGCGCCAGCCGCCGCACCGATATCCCCTCCTGTTACTCTTCCTGGTTCATAAACCGGCTGCGGGAGGGGTTTGTCCTGGTTGAGCAGCCTTATCACGCACACCGCCTGACACGGCTGTTGCTCTCCCCCGATACGGTGGACGCCATCGTATTTTGGACTAAAAACCCGGCCCCCATGGAAAATCGGCTGTCAGAGATATCCGATCTTGGCTACCCGTTTTATTTCCAGTTCACCTTAACGCCCTACGGCAAAAAGTGGGAAACCCATTTACCAGCCGTAAAACAGCGGATCGAGACTTTCCGCCGGCTATCGCTTACCATTGGCAAAGAGCGGATGGTATGGCGGTACGATCCCATTATCCTCGACGACGTCAGTCCGGCCTCCTATCACATCGAGCATTTCGGCAGACTTTGTGAAGCGCTTCATCCCTATACCGACCAATGCATAATCAGCTTTGTGGACGCTTACGCGCATAACCGGAACCGGATTTCTCCTATAAGCGGCGCCCAAATGCGGGCCATGGCCAAAGCCCTGTCGGGCATCGCCGCCTCTCGCGGCCTGCGGGTATCCGCCTGCTGTGAAACGCTGGATCTGACAAACTGCGGCGTATCCAGGGCGTCCTGTATCGACCGAGACCGCATAGAACGGCTGGTTGGCTGTTCCCTGCACGCGCGCAAGGATTCCGGCCAGCGCCCGGCTTGCGGGTGTGTGGAAAGCGTGGATATCGGCGCCTACGGAACATGCCTTAATGGCTGTCTCTATTGCTATGCTACCCGCAGCCGTTCCTCAGCGCAGCGCCGGTACGCCCAGCACGATCCCCGCTCGCCCCTGCTGACCGGATGGCCGCGCGGCGACGAACAAATAACCGAAAAACAGGGCGTATCCCTGAAAGCCATTCAAACCAGCCTGTTCGATACTCCCTTGTAATTTTATTGAAACCGGAGCCATGCCTTATGCAAGAAAAGTCGTTAAACGCCTGGTACACCTTGGATAATTCGGCCAAAATTTATCCGGCGGTAATGTCCCGGCGATGGGCGGCGGTGTTCCGTGTCAGCATTACCCTGACCGAACCCATCGACCCCGCCATATTGCAAAATGCCCTCGAGGATACGGTGGCCCGTATCCCGGCCTTCCGCCTGTCCCTGCATAAAGGGGTTTTCTGGTATTATCTCGATACGAACGCCCAGCCGCCCCACGTGGAGCCGGATGTCAACAATCCCTGTAAAAAAATTGACAAGCGGGAGAACGGCGGCTACTGTTTCCGGGTGAGGTATTACCGCTGCCGGATTGCCCTGGAGCTGTTTCATTCCATCTCCGACGGTACCGGCGCCATGGTCTTTTTAAAAACGCTGGCCGCCCGGTACCTGCAGCTTCTGGGTCACTCCATTCCCGCAACCGACGGCATTTTGGACTGCTCGCAACCGCCCCGGCCGGAGGAGATGGAGGACAGCCATGCCAAATACGCGGCTTTTCGGCATGTGGAAAGCCGACGCGAAGCCCGCGCCTATCATCCGGATATGACCCGCCTGCCCATACCCCGTGTACGTATCGTCACCGGCCGCATGCCGGTGGAGCAGGTACACGAACGAGCCAAGGCCCTGGGTGTCACCATTAACGAATATCTTGCCGGCGCGCTCTGCTATGCGTTTTATCGACGCCAGCAGCAGGAAGAAAACCGGCGGCAATATCCGGTAAAAATCAGCATTCCCATCAATATGCGTAGTTTCTATCCGTCCGAAACGGTCCGTAATTTCGCGTTGTTTGTGAATCCCGGCGTGGACCCGCGGTATGGGGAATACACATTTGAGGAGATCGTTCAGCACATTCATCATTTCATGCGGCTGCGGCTGAACGAAAAATACCTGAATGCGGTACTGTCCGCCAACGTGGGCAACGAACAGAACCCGGCCATGCGGGCCGTGCCCCTATTTTTAAAAAATATGGTGATGGGGCTGGCTTACCGCCTATACGGCGAAAGCCGGTATAGCGTGGGATTCTCCAACCTGGGTGTTATGACCGTCCCCCCGGAAATGGATTCCTTTGTAGAACGGTTTGATTTTTATATGGGCCCGCCGCGCTACAATACGCACGGCACAACAGCCGTCAGCTTTCATGGGCAATTGTATTTAACCGTTGTCAGCGTGGTGGAGGAAACAGACGTGGAACGCCTGTTGTTTACCGAACTTACGCAAAGAGGCGTTCATGTGACCGTGGAAAGCAACCAAAACTGACCGGAAAGGAGCAGGACTCATGTCTTATTGTGTAAACTGCGGGGTGGAACTGGCCGATTCCGAGCGGGCCTGTCCGCTTTGCGGCGTGGAAGTCATCAATCCGGCGCATCCCTATGATCCCCGGACGCCCAAACCCTTTCCCCCGGCATTGGATTTGTTGATGCCGCCGGACAACCGGAAGTTTCTTTCCGCGGTCATCACCCTGCTGCTGTCGCTTCCCGCCGCCGTGTGTCTGGCCTGCGATCTGGCCTATACCGGAGGGGTTGGTTGGTCGGTATTGGTGGCCGGCGCCATGGCGGCGCTGTGGATTTTTATTGTCCCAATGCTGCTTTTGCGCCGGCACAAAATCCTCCTGGGAGCGGTACTGGATACTGGGGCGCTGCTGATGTATCTTTGGCTGGTGGAACGTTTTGTATCCGGCGGCAGCTGGTTTCGGGAAATGGCTTTGCCCATGGTCCTGCTGCTGGCCATAATCGTGCTGGTTGACTATCTTCTCATATCCTATGTCGTTCACGGTAAGTTCCGGCAGGCCGCCCTGGGTGTGGCGTCGACCCTAATCCTGCTGTTTGGTATAGAAATCTGTGTCAATCGCTATCTGGGCCAGCCGGTCCATTTATCCTGGTCCCTGATCGTCGCCATTCCCTGTGTTATCCTCACCCTTCTTCTGCTAATACTGGGACGCCGGGAGCGCTTCAAAGCACAGATGAAAAAGCGGTTGCACCTATAAAGAATCCGTACGCACATAGAAACATTATGAATAAGGCCCGGTTCCACCATTAATAGCGGTGGAATCGGGCCTTTTGCGTGCTTACCCCTTGCGTCAGAGTGCCGCGCCGTTTATAATAAATATAGTCATTTTTACCGTAAACGATACGCTGTCTGTGAAAGGATGGATGATGTACATGGTCAAGCAGTCCACAACCATGCCGGACGAATTCCGGCCGCGTATGCGGGACGGCGAGGGTACCGTCCAGCTAACCTCAGTGTTTTCTCCCGACGAATACCGCTCCAACACCCGGCTGATCTCCCGCATCACTCTGCCGGCAGGCGCTTCCATCGGCTATCATATCCATGAGCAGGAGGAAGAATTCTTCTACGTCCTGGCCGGGGAAGCGGAATTTAACGATAACGGCACAATCGTGCGGATACGGGCCGGGGATGCCACCGTAACCCGCGGCGGCGAAGGGCATTCTGTACACAACGACGGGAACGTCCCCTTTGAAATGCTGGCCGTTATTGTCACCTATCCACAGGTGTAAAAAAACGGTGCGGCGCCTTTAGGCGTCGTACCGTTTTATCAGGCCCACCCCAAGCGGATGGGGCCCCGTATGCACCGCAATGGTGGCTCCGATCTGGAACAGGGGAATATCCGTCACACCGCTGTAGCTTTTCATGTCTGTGAGCAGCACATCCCTGAAACGCTCCGCTTCCTCGCGGTCATAGCCGTAACCAATACACAGCGAATAACTGTCCGGCGATTCCCCCGCTTTGGCAAAGTGGCTGCGTACCTGGGCCACCAGTTTTTCCTTGGATTTTTCCCGGTTCCGGGTTATTCCAGTGGGGAAAATCTCCCCTTCTTTCAGCACAATCATCGGCTTGAGCTTTAGCGCCGTGGCCGCGCTTCCGGCCAGCTTGCCCACCCGGCCGCCGCTCAGCAGATAATCCATACTGCCAATGGTAAATAAGATTCGGGCGGTAGGCCGCAGCAGTTTGGCACGGCGCACCACCTGCTCGTAAGGCAGTCCGGCATCCCGCATCCGCACGATTTCAAGTACGAATAAGCCCTGCAGCACGGTGTTCACCATCGCGTTGATCACCGCTATCTTCGCCTGTGGATAGTCTTCCTTTATCAGCTCAGCCGCATTCACAGCAGAATTATACGACCCGCTGAACTTCGTGGTAATGCACACGCAGATAATGGGCTGGTCCTGCTGAACATACGGCGTAAAGGCGTTGATATAATCCTGCACCGAGGGCAGCGAGGATTTGGGATAGACGCCCGGATGGTCGACCAGATACTGGTAGAAATTGCGTATGCCGATCTCCTCTGCCTCTTTATAATATTTCTCGCCGTCGGGGGATACGTAAAAGGGCACAACATGAATCTGTTTTTCCTCAGTGATTTCCGGCGTCAGGTCGCAGGAACTGTCACTGATAATCTGAAAAGACGCGGACATGGACACGATCTCCTCTGTTATTAAAATACGTTTTTAATAGTAATGGATACCAGATATTTCGTCAAGAGAAAAAACCCAGAAAAATGTAAATAATCTATAAACAACATAATTGCAGGAGGCGGTACCGTTCTCCAAATGTCCCAGACCGTAGGAGTTGAGATTATAAACAGCGCCTCCGGCAATGCCGAAGGCGCTGTATAAAACGGTAAAGGCAATTATCGTTTGGAGAACTGGGGAGCGCGGCGGGCCGCTTTGAGTCCGTACTTTTTCCGCTCTTTCATTCTCGGGTCGCGGGTTCCTATATCTTTGCATGGATGTCAGGCCTCATATATGCCGCTTTTTTAAGCGGCGGACGCAGCTCGTCGCTGTTGTACTGCAGCAGCGCACGCGCGATGCCATGGCGGATGGCGCCGGCCTGGCCGGTTACACCGCCGCCGGCTACGCGGCATTCAATGTCGAATTTATCCGCCGTTCCGGTCAGGGCCAGAGGCTGACGGACAATCAGCTTCAGGGTCTCCAGGCCGAAATAATCATCGATATCGCGGCCGTTGATTTTGACGCTGCCGCTGCCGGCATACAGGCGCACACGGGCCACCGATTTTTTACGACGGCCGGTGCCGTAGAAATAAGGTCTCGTATTGTAATCCATTAAAATCAGCCTCCTTCCTTACAGTTCAAATGTCTCGGGTTTCTGCGCCGCGTGCTCATGCTGAGCGCCGGCATAGACCCGCAGGCGGGTACGCGCAGCACGACCGATCGTATTGTCCGGGATCATGCCGTTAACCGCCAGAGACATCGCTTTTTCGGGACGCTGAGCCATCAGCGTTTTATACTTGACTTCTTTCAGGCCGCCGATCCAGCCGGAGTGGCGATACCACACCTTGTTCTGCAGCTTGTTGCCCGTCAGCACCGCCTGGGCGCAGTTGATGATGATGACATGGTCGCCGCAATCCACATGGGGGGTGTACTCGGGCTTATGCTTGCCTCTCAGCAGCACAGCCGCCTGAGCCGCTACCCGGCCAAGGGGCTTACCGGCGGCATCGATGACATACCATTTGCGGTCGATTTGACCGGCTTTTGCCATATAAGTGGACATCATAATACCTCCTGATTCGTCCTTTTTTAACGCGTTTTTGATCATACCATACCGCCGATAGGTTGTCAATCCGGTTTTAGCCTATTTTTTAATTTACATTCCAATTTCTCTTGTTATCTCTCCTTTTTTCTCGTTTATGCTCGTTTTCTCATTTCCCATTCTTAATTTGAAAGGACCGATACATATGCCTGATCCCATGACTTCCCTGCTGGCTCCCATGCGCGCCGCCATACAGCAGTACGATATGATTGCGCCCGGCGATTCCATTGCGGTGGGGGTATCCGGCGGCAAGGACAGTGTGGCGCTGCTGGCCGCTATGGCGCGCCTACGCCAGTTTTATCCTGTTCCTTTCACCCTGACCGCCGTGACGCTGGACCCCTGTTTTGAGGGGCAGGAGGGGGACTACAGCGCCATCAGCGCGCTGTGCGCCCAGTGGGATATCCCGTACATCATCAAACGCACCCAGCTTTGGGACGTCGTCTTTCATCAGCGCCGGGAAAGCAATCCCTGCAGCCTATGCGCCCGTATGCGCCGGGGCCTGCTGCACCGCACGGCAGCCGAAGCCGGGTGCCGCGTGGTGGCGCTGGGCCATCACCAGGACGACGCCGCCGAAACCTTTTGGATGAACCTGACGTCTGGGGGGACGCTCGGCTGCTTTTCGCCCAAAAGCTATCTCGACCGGCGTGACATCACCCTGATACGCCCATTTTTGTTCATTAAAGAGGCAGCAATCGCCTCGGCGGTGCGGCGGCTGTCCCTGCCGGTGATTCCCTCCCGCTGCCCGGCGGACGGCTGCACCCACCGCGCGGCAGCCAAAACGCAGCTGGCCGCTCTCGGTGAAACCTATGGTTCCCTGCCGGACAAGATCGTCCACGCCCTGCAAAAATCCGGCTTGGACGGGTGGTAAAAATGCGGTTGTGTTTTCTTGCCCAGTTTGGTATGATAACGGTCAGGCAAATATTTTCAGGGAAGGATATGACCGTATATGAAAAAACGCACGAAGATCCTGATATCCGTGCTCTGCGTCGTTGTTCTGCTGGTGGGAGGCGGGCTGGGCTTTGCCGGCAACTATTTCGTGAATTACGCGCTGGCGGCGGATGGCGAAGGCGGCGACCGGGACGCGGCGCTCGGCAATGAATCCACCCCCACGGATACGGGCGATCAAAAACCGACGGACGATACGAAGCTGCCCTCCTGGGCCACGGCTTCGCAGGTGAAAACGCTTACCATCACGTCGGATGACGGGCTGAAGCTGAAAGCCCGTTGGTTTCAAAAAAACGGCAGTCATAAATGGGTGATCGCGGTTCACGGCTACCACAGCGATATGGGAGCCATGGAGCCCTACGCACAGTGGTACAATGAACAGGGATTTCAGGTGCTGACCCCGGATCTGCGGGCGCATGGAACCAGTGAGGGCGACTACATAGGCATGGGCTGGCTCGACCGCAAAGATATCCTGCTGTGGATCGACACCATCCTGAAGGAAGACGCGCAGGCGCAGATTGTGCTACACGGCGTTTCCATGGGCGCCGCCACGGTGATGATGACATCGGGGGAAACCCTGCCGGATAATGTAAAGGCTATTGTGGAGGATTGCGGCTATACGTCGGTGTGGGATATCTTCTCCTCCGAAATGAAGGTGCGGTTCGGCCTGCCCGATTTCCCCCTTATGAACGTATCCAGTATGATGTCTTCATTCAAAGCCGGTTACGACTGGAAAGAAGCGTCGGCGCTGGAGCAGGTAAAAAAAAGCCGCACGCCCATGTTGTTTATCCATGGGGACCAGGACGATTTCGTTCCGACCGATATGGTCTATCCCCTGCATGAAGCGGCGGCTGGCGAAAAACAGCTGTTGGTTGTTAAAGGCGCCGGCCATGCCAAAGCGCGTGAGACAGACAGCGACCTGTATTGGCGTACCGTCCGTTCCTTTTTATCGTCCTATGTGGCGTAATTCGCTATTAAACAAGCCCGTATCCTAAGGATACGGGCTTGTTTTTTTATCCAGCAGGAGCGAAAATAAAGCGCCGCCCTTCTCTCCATGCCATGATTGACAGCCGGACGGGTATACTACCGCTTAAAGGAGTGAGAAAACTATGGAACACGTGTACGGATATGCGCGGGTATCCACCCGGGAGCAGAATGAAGCCCGCCAGATAATTTCCCTTACCGGATTCGGCATTCCGCCGGAACGCATTTATATGGATAAACAAAGCGGCAAGGATTTTAACCGTCCCGAGTATAAACGCCTGCTCCGGCTGCTGAGGCCGGGCGACGTGTTGGCCGTCCATTCCATCGACCGGTTGGGACGTAATTATGACGAAATCCTGGAGCAATGGCGGCTGCTGACCAAAAAGAAATGCGTCGATATGGTTGTGCTGGACATGCCTCTGCTGGATACCCGCCGCAGCCGGGACCTGACCGGCACACTGATTGCCGATATTGTGCTGCAGCTGCTGTCCTATGTCGCCCAGAAAGAGCGGGAAAGCATACGCCAGCGGCAGGCGGAGGGCATCGCCGCCGCCAGGGAACGCGGCGTTGCGTTCGGGCGGCCTCAAAAAAAGATTCCGGAACAGTTTCCGCAAATATATGAGGATTGGGCACGAGGACAGATCAGCGGGCGTGAAGCCGCCCGGCGGCTTCAGGTTACGCACCAGACCTTTTTTAAATGGGCCTCACAGCAGCCGTCTCCCCGAACGGCCAGTTAAGCTGGTTAAAACGACAATGCCCGTTTCCAGCGCCATAACCGGATAAAAAGGTAGACAAATTTCGCCAGGCGTGCTATACTGTATTATGTGTCAAAAAATGCCGATATCGTAGGCTGAACGGGTAAAATATGTATAGTTTTACACTGGTTGGAAAAGTCTGATTTTGTACCCACGCGCATGAGAATAAACGGCCCGCGGACAGGGGTATACTATGGCAAACCGCATGAAGGAGGGGTCGGCAATGGGACGAGAAAGCAGGGAAAGGCCGGAGGATCTTCTGAATCAGCTAGCAGCCGCCTCAGGATGTATGTATTTATCTGATCTGCACCAAGCCGGCAAACTGCCGCAGGTACAGCTGGCCGCAGCCCGGTGCCCCGCAGACAATTACAGTATTACGGAATGGGCCGAAGCGGTGCAGTACATTGGCGGGCAGCCCGTATCTTTCCGGTCGTCGGAGGAAGCGCGCCGCTATTTGCTGAGCCTGACAAGTCCGCCATCCAAAGACCGTTAGTTTCCATAATCCCGAACGGACGTACGATTTGTACGTCCGTTTTTTATAATTCGTAACTTAATCACGGTAATTTACGTTTTTAGGGAATAGACTATATAGCAAGACCAATTGTAAAGGAGCGATTTGATGAAAGTCTGTATTGTAGGCGGCGTGGCGGGCGGGGCTACCGCCGCGGCACGGCTGCGCCGGCTGGATGAATCCCTGGATATCATCCTGTTTGAAAGAGGACCTTATATATCGTATGCGAACTGCGGACTGCCTTACCATGTAGGCGGTGTCATTTCCAAAAGGGAAGCGCTGCTGCTGCAATCTCCCGAGGCCATGCGCCGGAAATACAACGTCGATGTCCGGGTGAATCAGGAGGTCATCGCTATTGATCGACAGAAGAAAACCCTTACCATACGTCCGGATAACGGCGAACCGTATACGGAAACCTACGACAACCTGATTTTATCCACCGGTTCCGCTCCTCTGCGCCCGGCAATCCCTGGTGCGGACAGCGAAGCCGTCACGACCTTGTGGACCGTACCGGACGCGGACCGGATTCGTAATTTGGCCCGTCCCGGCGGCCACGCCGTCGTAGTAGGCGGCGGGTTCATCGGTTTGGAAACGGCGGAAAACCTGATGCATGCGGGGATGACGGTATCTCTTGTGGACATGGCAGACCAGGTGCTTCCGCCGCTGGACCGGGAAATGGCCCTTTTGCTGGAAGAAGAACTGAAAAAAAGCGGGGTCGATTTGCACTTGGGCGACGGTGTAACCGCCTTTGAACCCGACGATGACGGCGTGACAGCCGTACTTGCCGGCGGCTGCCGCCTATCTGCGCAGCTGGTAATCCTGGCCATCGGTGTCCGACCCAATACGCAGTTGGCCCGGGATGCCGGGCTGACGGTGGGAGACCGCGGCGGCGTCGTGGTGAACGACCGGCTGCGCACAAACGATCCCTCCATTTATGCCGTGGGCGATATGATTGAGGTAAACGACCTTATCGCCGGGCGGCCCGCCATGATCCCTCTGGCCGGCCCCGCCAATAAGCAGGGACGGATAGCCGCCAACAACATTATGGGGGCCGACGAGCGGTATGCAGGTACGCAGGGGACCTCCATCGTACAGGTGTTTTCCCTGTCCGCGGCATCGACCGGCCTGAATGAAAAGGCCCTGCAGGCACAGGGCCTTTGTAAAGGCGCCGATTATGAAAGCCTGATTATCACACAGAATTCACACGCGGGGTATTACCCCGGCGCCACACCGCTTACTCTCAAGCTGCTGTTCTCTGTTGATGGAACGCGCCTGTACGGCGCCCAAATCATCGGCAGAGAGGGCGTGGACAAACGCATTGATACCCTGTCAGTCGCTATGCGCCTGGGGGCGGGGACAGAGGCGCTGAAAACCTTGGAAATGGCCTATGCGCCTCCCTTTTCCTCCGCGAAGGACCCGGTCAACATGGCTGGATTCGTAGCGGAAAACGTACTGGCAGGCAGAACGGCGTTTGCTCCCTGGGATATTGTGGAAACTCACGATCCGGCCGATACCCAGCTACTCGATGTGCGGGAGGATGGGGAGCGGCAGGCCTTCACCCTGCCGGGGGCAATTCCCCTGCCGCTGGGACAACTCCGCAGCCGGCTGAATGAACTGGACCGCAGCAAAGAAATCGTCGTGTTCTGTGCCATCGGCGTGCGCGCCCACAACGCCGCTCGTATCCTGATGGGCCACGGGTTTGAACGGGTAAAAATCTATCCGGGCGGCATGCGCTTTTACTGTTCGACGCACAGCCGTAAAGACATTCCTCCAAGGTTGCCCCAAGTTTACCGTCCTCACAAAGATGCGATGCCCCGTCT
>URYP01000054.1 GCA_900552115.1 uncultured Oscillospiraceae bacterium
TTACCGCAAGGGCAAAACTATGGAAGTTATGGTTTCTTATGAGCCGGCTTACACACCCGGGTGTCGCCGGTACTTTCACCGGCCGGCGGTTCATCCGTGTCCCCCACCACTTTGGTGTGCCCCATTTCCTCTGCGATCTCCGCCTGGCGGCGGGCGGCCAGTTCCTCCAGCGACACCACATTGTCGGCGGGCGGTTCCACCTCCTGTACCGGTTCTTCCGCCGCCGCGGCCGTGTGCAGAATCGCCTCGTCGTCCGTCATGTCGGGCGGCAGCACAAAAAAATCGCCCTCCGTATAGGATTCGACCGGGCGGCGTTTCCAGCGGCGGCTGGAACGGGCCGGCTTTTTGCGGGCAGCCGGCGGATTTTCCAGCGGCCGCTTTTCGTCTTTATAGTCCATACCTGTCGCCTTCCTTGTTATCTGAAAGAGTTACCGGGCCGCGACGCCGTCCCTCTGGCGGGCCGCCTCATACAAAGCGATCCCACAGGCTACCGATGCGTTCAGGGAATTTATCTGCCCCTTCATCGGCAGCGACAGCACGCCGTCACACTGTTCCCGCACCAGGCGGCCCATGCCGCTGCCCTCCGAGCCCACGACGATCGCCAGCGCACCGGTGAGGTCGGTTTGGCACCAGGGCTCTCCGTCCATATCCAGTCCGTATACCCAGACGCCCCGTTTTTTCAGGGCCTTGAGCGTATCCGTAATGTTGCTCACCCGCGCAACGGGCAAATATTCCACCGCGCCGGCCGACGCCTTGTAAACCGTCGAGGTCAGGCCTGCCGACCGGTGCTTGGGGATGATGACGCCGTGGGCGCCCGCCGCCTCGGCGGTGCGGACGATCGCCCCGAGATTGTGGGGATCGTTTAATTCATCGCATACCACCAGAAAAGGTGGCTCGCCCTTGGCCTTTGCGGCGGCAAACAAATCGTCCACCGTGGCATAGGCCTTGCAGGCGGCAACGGCGGCGATTCCCTGGTGATGAGGCCCACAGGCGGCATCCAGCTTGCGGGGATCCACCTCTTTTATGAGGACGCCCTGCTCCCGGCAGCGTGCCAGCAGCGGGCGAATACTTCCCGTACGGTCGCCCCGGGCAACCCACACGCAGTCGAGCGGCCGGCCTGACCGCAGAGCCTCCGCCACGGCATTTCGCCCGGCTAGTATGTCCGCGTCCTGCGGACGGTCATTTTCCGTCTTCATCCTGCCCGTTTCGCCCCTTTGTCCATATTTGTTCCAGTATACCATACTCTTTGACCGTGCTCAAGTAGAAAAAAGCCCCACTTTGTCGATTTTGCACCGGCAAGTTCCGGCCGCAAAAGCCCTGCCGCCTTCAGAACGCTCTCCTGTAAAAATGGCCCTGCGGGTTTAACCGCAGAGCCATTTCCCCAAAGCGGCCAACTCCAACCCGGAATTTCCGCTTGCTTATCTGTTTAGTCCGGCTGCCTGGTTCTTCTTAAAATTGCAGGACGGCTTCGCTGCCGGTATACAGCAGCTCCTGTTCCTCCCCGCCAGCCACGCGCAAACGCAGCAAACGCTGCGGACGCAGCCCTTCAAAACCGCCGCGGCGGACGGATACCGTAAGGCGGCGGGCCATCTCATTCCAGTGCAAATCATATTCCGCATATGCCCCATCCTCGTAATCGTAGCCGTCGCCGCCATCCTCATAAACTGTGAAGGAGGCGTCCGCTCCCGGATAAATCGTTACGCTATAGGGCGCGTCGGGGATTTCATCCACATACTGCATCACCGGCGACATGGGCACGATACTGCCTCCCCGCACAAACAGCGGCATGGAATCAATCGGGGTGGCGACCGTTACCGTCTCGCCGCCCGGTATGCGCTCTTCCGTCCAGAAATCATACCAGTCCGCGCCGGCCGGCAGGTAGACATTCTTGACCTTCGGCGCGTCCAGCGGAATGTCCGCCCCCTCAAAGTACTGCGGCTCGGTAACCGGGCTGACCAGAAAGGCCGGGCCGAACAGATAGCTGTCCTCCTGTGCCAGCGCCTGCGGATCACGGGCAAAATCAAAGGCCAGCGGGCGGATAAAGGAGGCATCGTTTTTTGTCACCTGCCAGGCGGTGGAATAGATATACGGCATCAGGCGGTACCGCAGTTCGATAAACTTGAGAATGCTGTCATAAAACAGGGTACCCGCCTCCCCAAAGCACCAGATTTCGCGCGGGAAACAGGTGCCGTGCGACCGGAACACCGGCAAAAAGCAGCCAAACTGAATCCAGCGGGTGTACAGCTCTCGGTATCCCGGATCGGTATTGTCGCTGTAAGGGCAGGCGGAATCAAAACGGGAGCCGCCCTTTCTGGACCAGAATCCGCCGATGTCCAGCGACCAGTAAGGTAATCCTGCCGCGCAGACATTGATCCCTTCGGCGATCTGTTTTTTCATCTCCTCAAAGGTGCCGCCGATATCGCCGCTCCACACTATGGTGCTGTACCGCTGCTGCCCGGCGTAACCCGACCGGGTCAGGTTGACCACCCGTTTCTGCGTGGTCCCCCGGCGCTGGTGTTCATAGATATTGCGGCTATGTAGCAAGGAAAACAGGTTGATTTTGCTGCTATCCATCCACCGCTTGTACACCTCCAGCGACCGGGTCTTTTGCTCGTCCGCTTCGATATATTCGCCGTATCCCGGTTCGAAAGGCTCGCTGGCGTCGCACCACCACGCGTCGAATCCATATGTCCCGATCCCCTGCTCAAGCTGGTTCCAATAGGTGTCGCAGGCGGCCTCGTCAAAGACATTGTAGACGCCGCCGCCCCCAAAAGTACCGCTGTCGGTCATGAGCTGGTTTTTCTCAAACAGCTCCCGGAATGAAGCGCCGCCCCGGGTATTGGGCCACACCGAAATCATGACATGGGCGTGCTGGTCGTGAATCTCCCGGCACATGGCCGCCGGATCGGGATAGCGCGACGGGTCAAACGATTTGTCGCTCCAGGTATTCTCCGGCCAGTAGCTCCAGTCCTGCACAATCTGGTCGATCGGCACCCGACGGCGGCGGTATTCGCGCAGCACGTCCAGCACCTCTTGCTGGGTGGAATATCGTTCCCTGCTCTGCGTATACCCAAACACCCATTTGGGCATCAGCGGGGCGCGGCCGGTCAGCGCGCGGTAACCCCGCACCGCCTCGTTCCCGCTGCCCCCGGCAATGAGGTAAAAATCGCCCATGGTTACCGCGTCGGTGTAAAAGGTGGTGCCGAAGGTATCCCGCGCAAAAGAGGCGTAAGCGCCCGTGTCCACCAGGATTCCGTACCCTTCCGAGGACACGAAAAACGGCACCGGGGCCTGGTTGTTGGTCTGGTACATATATACGGGGGCCTCCCGGCGATTAAGGGTACCGGTGCCGAACTGCCCCAGGCCGTAAATTTGCTCCTGCGGCGCAAAATCAAAAGACAGGTAGAATTTATACCCGGGGTATTCCTCCGACGAAACCTGTTTCAGCTTATCCGGCGTGGCCGTATCGGAAACATAATGCGGCCGGGTAAGGACCGTATCCCGCAGCTGCATCCCCCACCGTGAAAGCCGTACCAGCTGCCGGCCATCCCGCAGGAAGCGCACGGCAAAGGTGGTTTTGCGGATTTCCACCGCCGCGCTGCCCGCCGAAAAGGTAAAGCAAACGCCGTCGTCCGCTATGGTAAAAGGGATATCCGCCGCCTCGGCGTTCACAATGTCGCTTGGAGCATCCGTCCAATCCTGCAGAGTACAGGACAGGCGGATAATGTCCGGCCTCCATGCCTCCAGCCGCAGCCGAAAATTCTCATCGGTATTAACGATAACGCCATGCGGAATCTCCGCAAAAGAGATCATTTTCATGTATAGGGCCTCCCATCTGTTAAGCTCACACACAGTGTATCATAAAGCGCACAATTTTCAAGATATTTATCCATTTTTATACAGGGAAACGCGGGATAAACCAAAACAACGGCCCGCCGTTTTACGGCGGGCCGTGCTGTCATCGGTATTTATCGGCTCATGATTCGGTAAGGATCGGGCGGCAGAGCGGCCGTCACCGACGACAGCACCGTCGGCTGGCCGGTCAGCGTGGCCGGCTGCGTGGCGGTATCCGCCGTCGGCTGGGTCTGCGTGGCGTTCATGGCGGGCAGCGACTGAAAATAGGCCACCACGCCGTCGGCAATCGCCTGGGTCAGCAGGCTGCGGTAACCGCTGCTGATGAGCTGTTCCAGGTTGCGCGGGTTGCTCATGAAGCCGCATTCCACCAGCATACTCGGCATGTCGGACACCCGTGTGATAAAGAAAGGATTCCACAGCAGTACCTTGCTGCGGCTACCGATGCCGAAGGTTTTTTCCACGTCCCGCATCTTGCCTACCACCTGACGGGCCGCTTCATAGGAATATTCATTGAAATAATGCACCGAACAGCCGCTGGTGGAGCTGCTGGTGGAGCCGTCCATATGCACACTGATAAGCAGGTCGGTTCCGTTGTTGCGGGCGGCGTTCATCCGCGCATCCACGGTGGGGTTGGTATCGCCGGTGCGGGTCATCCGTACCGACGCGCCCAATGCCTGCAATTTTTCCCGCAGGGTTTTGGCGTATTGCAGGGTGAGGGTCTTTTCGGCCAGCGTCCCCGCCGCCGTACCCACCGAATCGCCGCCGTGGCCGGCGTCTATCAGGATGTTGACGCCCTTCAGGGGCTTGTCCCCGCTGCTCACAGCCGGGGCGTGCTTAAATTGAAGCACCATTTTACCGCCGCTCTCCCAGCGGACGGAATAGCCGTAGAACTGAGCCTTTTTGGTGAGATACAGACGCAGAACATACTGGTGGTCATCCCCCTTAATCCATGTCGCTTTACGGAACAGCGGGCTGCCGCTCACATCCGGCGCAGCGGGCACCGTATCGGTATAATAGAAGGTGACATCCACATACTCGGTGGTTTGTCCGGTGGCGCTCACGTCATAGCTGGGCTGCGAGGTGGTGTTGATATTGGCATAGGACTGGGGCAGGAGCTGGACGTTATAGGGGATTTTCCAGACCGAGCCGAAGGTGATGGTGGTCCCGTCGCTGTCGGCCGCGGCACTGCCGCCGGTGAGAGTGTTGGCGGTCAGCTTGCCGCTGGTTTTGTAAACCCTGGCGTCGTCCATATACACCCGCCGGCCGGAGCCCATTTGGTAATAATAATGCTCTGACGCCGAATCGTAGACCTTGCGCACCAACACGTCGGTGGTACCCTTGGCGAGATAGGCGTTGGTAGGGCGGGAATAGTCCTCCACCGTGCTGCCCCGGAAGGTTTCGGCGTATTCCGCCGTCACCAGGAGGATGGTGCCGGTTTTCAGCGTCGCTCCGCCCTTTGAGGGGTCTAGGATGCCGGAGTCGTTGCCGTTCGACGACGAGCCGCCGTTTGGCAGCTCGCTTACCGGCGGCTGGAGCGCGGCCACAAACAGGCGGCCGCCTTTCATGGTCTTTTTAAGACCCTGGTATTCGCCCCTCACCACAACGGTGCCCAACGACTGGATCTTGCCGGTTATGCCGGCCGGCAGCACATAAGTGCCGGAATAGTTTTCATAGTCGGACAAATCCTCGCTGCCGTTTTCCATTTGCAGAGGAACCGGCTTCATTTTCACGGTGTTGCTGCCGATCACGGCGCTCACGGTAGAGCCTTTGCGCGCAATGGCGCTGATGGTGATGGCCGTCCCTCCCTCCAGCTTGAGGTCCCGTACCGGGGCGACGCTTTTAATCACCTCGATATCGTACACGACGGTGTAGGTGATTTTCTGCCCTTTATGGCGGAAGGTAAAGGTGTTTTTTCCCACCTTCAGGGTGACATCCTTGGCAAAAAAGCCGTGATCCGACACCTCCAGCTCCTTGCCGTCCAGCAGCAGGGGGAAGTTGGGGTCGGCGCTTCCCTGCAAGGTCAGGCGGGATTCCAGGGTGGTCGTTTCTTTCTCCGCCGGGGAGGTAACTTTGAGCTTGTCCTCCAAAAATTCTTCGTTCACCGTGCCGTCAATCGCTTTCAGCAGCACATCGGTGGTTTTATCGGTGTTTTTCCGCAGCGCCTCCACCGAGCCGAAGGAGCTGCCTTTCCATGCCTTGGCTTCCTTGCAGGCAAGATACTGCCGGGGAAGCTGGTCGGGCGAGCTCCAGCCGGCCGCGTCCCCGCCCGCCCTGTCGGCGGCATGTGCTGTATACAGCGGCAGGGACTGCGCGTCACATAGCTTGTCCCACCAGTCGAGTATGGCGGCAAAGGGTGCGGATTTATCCTCCAAAGCGCCGGCGTTGTCCACCATGACGCTGTCAAACCAGCCTGCCAGCACCCAGCGCCGGGTATCGGCATAGCCGCCGGTATAATCCGCGCGGGCGGAGGCTTTCACCCCTTCTTCAAAGGCGTCCGCCGTTGCCCAGACAGGGTTAGCCAGCAGTCCCACGCTGCGCCCGCCTTCCCTCAAAGCCGCGGTCACCGCATAGGATACCACTTCGTCAATCTGCTTTTGCAGATAGGCCACCACCCCCTGCTCTCCCCTGTTTTGCACCGCCGCGTCGAGGGAGATGGCCGCTTTGTCCGCATAACCGTAGTGGGTGATAAAATAACCGTCCACCGCATAGGCGCCGACCGCTTCGTCCACCGCCCGGCGCAGCTTCGCGCGGTCGCCGGGCACGGCCGGATCCCAGCCGTTTTCCTGTCCGACGCGCAGGTCTAGGGTGGCATAGACCGTCAGGTTTTTCTTCCGTGCCTGTGCAATCAAATACGCCAAGGGATCAAACGCTTTCCCATTTTCCGTAAGCGCCGCCGTTTCATAAACCTCAGAGGGATACAGAACTTTATCGCCGATCCCCATATCCACGAGCACCGCGTTGAACTTCCACGATTCCAGGGAAGAAAGCGCCTTGTCGATCTGCCCGCGCACCGCGGCCGCGGTGTCCTTGTCACCGGTAAAATAATCCACCCCCGCCGTCATGCGCCCGGCGCGCATACTCCTCATCGGTTCTGTGCGGGGATAATCGGCCATCGTCTTTTCCTTTGAGGCGTCGGACGAGCCCGGCTCTCCCTCCGCATTCACCGGCTGGTTCACCACACCGGGGAGAGTGAGAAGCAGCCCTGTGACCAGCGCGGCCAGCAGGCACGCGCCCGCTGTAACCGCCGCGGCAATCGCGCTTTTGGGCCATCCTGTTTTTTTGCTGTGTTCCGCCATGGTTTTTAATATCCTCCCGTTGTCAGCGCATCAGCGCCAGCACTTGTTTCACTTCTTTTTCCGCTATTTTTAACGCGTCGCCCTTCAGGCCGCACTGCGCGGGTGTAAAATAGCGGTAACTGAAAAATGCAAACCCGTCGCAGCCCTTGCGGGTGCGCAGCCAGTTGACCGACCGCGCCATAATGGAATCGTGCGTCTGCCACTCGTCCGCGCCGGTACCTGCGTAGGTGTCTTCCTGCCCCGCCTTATAAAGGGCCAGGCCAATATACAGCTTCACCGAAGCCTTGCGCGGATAGCCTCGCCAGGTATTGACCACCTCATGAAAAGGAGCCGTTTCGTGGTCGAACCCAAAATAAACCTGCGGGCACATATAATCGACCATACCGGTCTGGTTCATCCAGGCGGCGGTATCGGCGTACATTTTCTCGCGGTTCTTCTTTGCGTCATGGGTCGGGCTGATTCCAAACACGCACCCCGACCGGGTGTGCACCGTTTTATAGACCGCGCGGATGAGCGCGTCCACCGCGTCCCGCCGCCAGTCGGACACCGACAGGGCCTTGCCGCCCGCTTCTTTTTTATAGGCGGCGTATGCCGTTTTCTCAAAAGCCGCCGGCTGAGTATCCGGCACCGCGCCGACGGGATAAAAATAATCGTCAAACTGCACGCCGTCCACGGCGTACTTTTCCACGACTTCCTTCACCCCGTCCACCACCAGCTTCTGCACCGCCGCTTCGTGGGGTATGTAGTAGTACGTTTTTTGGTAGGCGAACGTTTTATCCACCTGTTTGCGGGATTCGTCCTTGCCGACGCGGTAGGGATTGATCCACGCGTGCAGCTCCATCCCATATTGATGAGCGGCCTGCACCGCCCGCGCTAAGGGATCAAACCCTTTTTCCACCAGCGCCTTGACCGAGGCGGCCAGCGGATAGACTGTGGATTTGTAATATGCATCGCTGTTGCCCCGCACGTGGAAGTAAATCGTATTCAGTCCATAGGATTTGCAGGTTTTCATCAGGCTGTCGATCGCCTGTCCCGCCTGCGTCACGGATTTCCCTTTCAGCAGAGCGTCGATCTCATAATAGGAAACCCACACGGCCCGTTTCTCACCCGACACGCCCGGGACCGCCGAAATCGCCGTGGTTGACCGTGTTGCGGCCGCGGTTGTTGTGGCAGCCGTGGACCGGGATGCGGTGGTTTTCGCCTTGGTATCCGTTGCCGTATTCGTGGTGGATACTGTCGCTGAATCCACCGACCGCTCCGCCGTTTTGGAGCCGGCGGTCCGTAAGGAGGCGCCTGTGCGGGAAGGGCCGGTCGCCGCCGGTCCGGTCACCGGCCGGACCGGGCCCGCCTGACAGCCCGCCAAAAGCAGGAACAGCAGGGCAAGCCCCATACACAACCACCGTTTCATATCGTCCGCTCCCCCTTATCCTGCCGCTGGTTCCGCCCGACCGATTGACAGGCCGCGCCCTTTCGCATACAATACAGGATATGACTCACCGCTTATAATCATAACCGAAAAGGGGAGATTTGTCCATGCCGCCCGTTGCTTTTTTCCTTGGTATTTATCTCCTGGTCATCAGTCTAACCGCCGTTGGGCTCACCGTGGCCGATAAGTACAAAGCCACCCATCACCGGTGGCGGATTCCCGAGGCCACCCTGTTCGCCGTGGCGGCGCTGGGGGGCAGCGCGGCTATGTGGCTGACCATGAAATGGATTCGGCACAAAACCCGCCATCGCCGCTTTATGTGGGGCCTGCCCCTCATCTTGCTGATACAGATCGCGGCCCTTGTCCTGCTGTGGTACGATTCCCCCGCACTATTCGCTTAAAGGCGTCCCCGCCGCTGCGGGGGACGCCTTTTTTGTTTCCTCTCCCTCCAGCCGGTTCACCGCCGCCGTCAGCAGACTGACCTCGGCGGCCCCATACAGCTTCAGTACCTTGGCGCACTCGCCGGCTGTGGATCCGGTGCTGACCAGATCGTCGACCAGCAGCAAACGCTTCCCCTTAACGGGGTAGGCCGGGTCCGCATCGAACGCCCCCAGCACGTTGCCGCTGCGCTCATAGGCCGTCAGCGATTTCTGGGGGCGAGTTTCCTGGATTTTGGACAGTGCCGCCCATAAGGGGAGCGCGAAGATATCGGCGACTCTACCGGCCAGCAGGCGGCTCTGGTTGAATCCCCGCCGTCGCTCTTCCTGCCTGATCATGGGGATAAAGGCCACGCCGTCGAGTTTCACGTCCCCATAATCCCGTTTCCATACTGCGGCCATTTGACAGGCCAGTTCCTCGATAATATAGGGACGTTCCCGCTCCTTCATCCGCAGAATCCCGGAGCGCGCCGGCCCTTCGTAGTAAAAGGGCGCCACGCAGCGATCATAAGGGTGGTGCCGCTTGCCGCAGCCGCAGTCGGCACGGCCGCAGCCGCACAGGGGACAGACCGGCGGATCAATACGCATAAGCGACGTCGCGCAGGCAGGACAGCATGCCGTCCCGCGGGGTATCACCTCGCCGCAATAGGCACAGCGGTCGGGAAAGACAGCTGACAGAACGGCTTTCCCCAGCCCCTGCGCCGTCACAGGCCCGCCTCCTGCCATTGATGAATAAAATGCTTCAGTCCACTGTAGCGCAGCGTTTTGCGGTCATTGCGCACCATGTCTTCTACCGTTGCCCGGCTGCCCACCACGATGAGAAGCCGGCGGGCGCGGGTGACCGCGGTATACAACAGGTTGCGGTAACATAGCAGCCGCTGCTGGTGGTACAGGGGCAGAATGACTGCGTCAAACTCGCTGCCCTGACTTTTGTGCACCGTGACGGCATAGGCCGGCTGCAAATCCTGCGCATCCTGTCGAGTATACAGCGCTACCCGGTCGTCGTAACGGACCGACAGGGTTTCCCCATGGCGGTCGATCTCCTCCAAAACGCCGATATCCCCGTTAAACACCCCGGTGCCGCTGTCGCCGCCGTCCTTGGTCCATACGATGTCGTAATTGTTGCGTACATGCATCACCTTATCCCCCACCCGCAGGCGGACGCCCTCGATCTCGATTGTCCGCTTGTCCTTATCGGGCGGATTGAGCTTTTCCTGCAGCAGCCGGTTGAGGGCGACTGTGCCCAGCTCCCCCTGCCGGCCGGGGCAAAGCACCTGGATTCCCCCGAAAGCGGACAGGCCGTAGCTTTGGGGCAGACGGCGGGCGCACAAATCAAGAACCGTTTCCGCAACCTGGTCGCTGCCCGGCTGCGGAAGAAAGAAAAAGTCCCCGTCCCGGCCGGACAGGTCAGGCATTTCCCCCCGCACAATGCGATGGGCGTTCATGACGATGCGGCTTTCCATAGCCTGTCGGAAAATTTCCGTGAGCTGCACCACCGGCAGAGCCCCGCTGGCAATGATATCCTGTAATACGCAGCCTGGCCCGACGGCGGGGAGCTGGTCGGTATCCCCCACCATCACCAGCCGGCAGCCGGGCTTCAGCGCCCGCAGCACCCCTTCCATCAGCGGCGCGTCCACCATCGACATTTCATCCAGCACCAGCGCGTCGATGTCCAGCGGGTTCTGTTCGTTGCGGGCGAACTGTGCCATATCGTCCTCGTTCCACTGCACCTCCAGCAGCCGATGGATGGTTTTGGCTTCGCTGCCGGTGAGCTCTGCCAGCCGTTTGGCCGCCCGACCGGTAGGCGCCGCGACCGCGACCGTCTCTCCCATTTCCTCCAGCAGCGTGATGATCGCCTTTAGTGTGGTGGTTTTGCCGGTGCCCGGCCCGCCGGTCAGCACCAGCGTCCCCCGGTCGAGCGCCTGCCGAATGGCCTCTTTCTGACGGTCGGCATAGGCGATGCCGTTTTCCGCCTCCATAGCGGCCAGACGCCGCTCCAAAAAGGATTCCGGCAGCCCTCCCGCCACCGATGCCTGCACCAGCCGCAAGGCAATATAGGTTTCCGCATTATACATAGCCGGCAGGAACACGTAATCCCGTCCCTCCAGCGTTTTCCTTTTAATGGTGAACGCGGCCGTCATCGATTCCAGCACGGAGGCCACCGGCTCCTCCGGGAGTCCCAGCAGCCGGGCAGCGGTCGGCGTCAGCTTGTCCGCCGGCAGGCAGGTATGCCCGTTCGACAGGTTGTGCCGCAGCACATACAACAGTCCCGCCTCAATGCGGCGGGAATCATCGGCCGGACGTTCCATCTGCGCACAGATCTGGTCGGCGCGTTCAAAGCTGATATACAGCCCGTTTCCACAGAGCTGATACGGGTTCTGCTTGACCCGTTCAATGGTTTGCACGCCCCACTTCTTAAAACAGCGTATAGCCTCGTTCGGCGTCAGGCCGTATTCTCCCAGCGCCAGCATGACCTCCCGCAGGCCGAATTGGGCGGCGAACTCCTCCCCGATTTTGCGGGCCCGTTCGGGTGAAATACCGCGTATTTCCGCCAGCCGTTCCGGCTCCTGTTCCAGTACCCGCAGGGTATCCTCTCCAAAGGCCTCCCAGATTTTTCCTGCCGTCGACTCACGAATTCCCTTCACCGCCCCGGAGGAGAGGTAACGCAGCACCGCTTCGGCCCCGGTGGGCAGTTCATGCTCGCACTCCTCGGCACAGAATTGGACACCGAAGCTCTTATGCTCGCCCCAGTGACCGCGCAGGCGCAGGTATTCGCCCGCGTAAGCGGCAGGCAGCACGCCCACCACCTTATGCAGTTCGCCGCCGCCGGACAGATCCAGCACCGTCCAGCCGTTTTGTTCATTGCGGAATACGATCCGCTCCACCGTACCCTGCAGCTCTTCCCGCTCCGGCACGGGCGTCACCCGCCTTTCTGTTTCCGACCAGCCGGCAAAAGGGGCATAACGGCCAGTCGTCTTTGGCCATTATACCCCTTTTTGTCACGCTTGAAAAGCCCCCGCATCCCATCCGGAAACGGTCCCTTCACAAAAGTCGACCTCCGGTATCTGGCCGCAAACCGCCTTAGCCAGACGCCGCGTTTCCTCATCCATACCGGCGTCCATCAGCAGGATGCGCCCATGCGGCTTTCCCGCCGCCCAGCGATAGCGGACCGCTGCGCCGCGCGCTATGAATTCCACATCCTCCCGGTGCCCGGATACCGGCAGAATCACCATGGCCGACAGATCCGGCCGCGGCTTCCAAATCCAGCTGACAATCCGTCCGACTCCCTGTGCACAGCCGTACAGCGCCAGCAGCAGCACCACGGCCAGTAATATGTATTCGCCCATCCGGCTCAGTCCCTTCTTGCATCGTTCTACTGTATTGTATGCCCGATCAAAACAAGGGGTGCGGGATAAGGGGGCGTGATTCGCATAAAAAAAGGGCTGAGCGGCTGTCTTTTCAGACAAGCCGCCCATTTTTTATAAATTCAGTATCCCAGTTCCTCACCGACCAGGATCACTTTGATCCGTCCGGCTTCCCGCTGGTAGCCCTGCACAAGATACGTGCAGCAGATGCGGCCCGGCGTGCGGCAGCCGTCGGTCATCTCTCCTTCCAGCCCCTGGCAGAAGCCGGTGTGAGCACAGTAGGTTTCACAGGAAAGACGCGCCACATTTTCAGGAGCCGCCACCCGTTTCACCCGGATCTGCGCAGCGTGGAGATCGGCCACAATTTTGTTGCAGCCCACCACCAGGATCACGCTGCGCGGGCCATAGCAAAGGCACGCCACTCGGTTGGCATTCCCATCCACGTTATAGAGTTCGCCGTTCAGGGTAATCGCGTTGGTGGAGCTGAGGAATGCGTCCGCGCCGAACCCATCCAGATACACCTGCCGCACCTGTTCCGGAGTCAGTCCCGGAGCGGCGCGGTCCAGGAACCGGTACCGGCCGCTGCGCAGCAGATCCATCACACCGCTCTGGTTCAGCGACATCGAGCCTCCCACCGTAACGGTATCGCCTTCGCGGAGCAGCGCCTCGACCTGAGCGGGGACGTCCTTGCGCGACGGGACGTAGTATCCCCGCATGTTGTTGCGTTCCAGATTGCGAATTACGGTTTCAATCTGTTTTTCCATCACAGCTTTTTGACGGGCATCCATAGCCATCATCCTCCTTAAAAGAATCGCAAGATATTTGCCGCCAAGACAGGCAGGCCTTATTAACCGTAGCGTTAACAGAACGGCTGATCTTTACATCCATTTCATGACGCTTGATGCGGCCGTTTGTATGTAATCCCTGCCTTAACCTTACTTTTACACCAATAAAAGATGACAGCGCACAGGAGAGAAGCGGCCCAAACCAGTGCCGTCCAAAGAAAAGCGTTATCCGGCAGCGAGTACTTACTGATAATTATTTTAATTATGTCAACAAAAACAGGGTGGACTATATAGATAAACAGCGAATATCGTCTGCCTATATCGGCAACCCGTGACCACCAACGTGCGGTTGAATCGGCAGAAAACTGTAGAGCGAACAGAAATAAACCGATAGACACAAAAATAGTGCTGACATAATTTTCTCCCTGCAGGGTTATCCCCATACGGGCAAATAAAAATTTTTCGGCCAAGGTGGTCAAGCTGAAACCAAGGATTCCAACCGCTAAACCTATCCTGGATAATTGGCAATTCTGCATATTGTTTTTGGCCATTAAATGACCGATCAGGAAATATGGAATGCCCATAAATAAAAAATTGCGCGTAAAATAGTTCGGGATCTCCTGATTCCAGATGACAGAAGAATAATTACCCAAAACCTGATTAGCAATTAGCAAGACCGCAACTATACCGATAAGAAATACATTTTTATGTCGTTTAAAAAGAAAAGGAGCGAACAACATGCTATATAAGAGGGCCGTCAGGAACCATAGATGGCCGCGAAACGGCGATACGTTAAAAAGAATAAAATCGGCACAATTTTTAAGTGTGAACGTATTAGCCAAATAGGCGGTCATGTCATGATACAAAAAGGCCATCCCAAATCCATAGGCGAAATAAAGAAGGTTTGAAAGGACTATCAGCCAGATCATCTTCTTTATCTGCGATTTCCTTTTCTCCTGTGAAAAACCTGAAAAGAAATATCCTGAAACCATAAAAAATAAGGGAACCGCACATCGGGCAACAGGAATTACCCATTCGCTGGTTGTGGATTGAGGGTTTAACGTTGCTACATGAATGCTGACAATAAAAACACAGGCGATGATTCGAAGAATGTCGATGGAAACAACCCGTTTTGCAGGCATAATTTAACCTCCTCAATAAAGTTGCCAACAAACGAATTATATATCATTTATCAAGAAATGCAATCCACAATTTATTTTAACTTGACACAAAAGGATATCAGCGCCTTAAAAACATGTGCAAAAAAGGCGTCCG